>CALUQA010000019.1 GCA_944322775.1 uncultured Elusimicrobiales bacterium | reverse complement strand
GTCCATACGGAAGCTGATGTCTTTTATCTTCTTAAGACAATTAATCATATAAATCGTACGTCCGTTTTCATACACTTTTTTTATGCCGTGGAACTCCGTCTCAAACCCCGGGAACAGGTTGTCCATCTCTTGGCTGGCGTGTAAAAAGGAAAGGATTTCTCCGCCTTCCTGCGGGAAACGTTCCCCGGGCATAATCAGCGGCACACCGGGCGGATAAGGCAAAATCATAAACACGCTCACGCGCCCTGCCGCTTCCGCCAAGGATACATACTCCGTCTTTCCTTCCACCAACCCGTAATAGGCCTTATGGGGCAAAAGGGCCTGCTCCGGCAAGGTGCTGTAAAGAGAAGAAACCGTTTTCATAATCTGCTTGCTTTTCAAAAAAGCATGCAGGCGCCGGCACAAATCTTTAAGGCCTTCCTTCTGCGGGTAAAAATCCGGATAAGCCTTCTGCAAAGCAGGGAACACCTCTTTTAAAGGCACATTTTCGTCATAGGCTGTTTTAAAAGCATGCAAAGCTTCCAGCAATTCGCGGCTGCGGTCCATACTTACGCCGGGGGCAAAAAGAAAAAGCAAATTATAAAAGCCTATTTTTTCAGGAACGATATTTTTGCTTTCTAAAAATTTGCGCACTACCGCCGCCGGGATACCTTCTTCCTGCATAGAGGCGTCTTCTCTTACCCCGGGCGTTAAAAGGGTTACTTTTAAGGGGTCCAGCAACAAATCGTCTTCCGGGTTTACCTGGGTGCCCGTCCACTTGGCGTTTGGGTGCATTTTCCATTGCAGCGGGTCTTTTTCAAGGCGTTTGCGCGGCGGCTGCCAGGGCGTAAACCACCAGGTGCCGTTCTTGCGGTACCGCTCGCCCGCCAGACGCACCACATGACGGAAGCGTATGGCTTCGTCCAAGGCTTTATTAATCAGCTCATAGCCGCGGTCTTTCATAATGCGCGCACTCACGTCCAGCGAGGCAAAAAGCGGATAAAAAGGCGAGGTGCTGGCGTGCATCAGGTTGGCTTCCACCAAGCCTTGCGGGTCCAATTCCTGTTTGCCGGTGCCTTGTTTAAAATGCAGCATGGAACATTGGGAAAAAGCCAAAAGCATTTTATGCGTAGACTGTGTGGCAAAAACCGCCGGCATATGCACCCCGCGCTTTTTTTGAAAAGGGCTCATGGCGTATCGCCCGTCATAAAACGGATGGAAAGCCGCATAGGCAAACCAGGCCTCGTCAAACAATAAAAAATGGGTCTGGTCGGCCAGCAGGGCTTTTATTTTGTCGGCATTATAAATTACGCCGTCGTAAGTAGAGTTGGTCAAAACGACCAGCTGCACTTTGGAAGCTTTTTTATTGCGCACCCATTTGCTGGCCATTATTTTGGCGCGGACGGCCTCTTTGGTCATTTCTTCCATACCGATAGGCCCCAGCAAACCGTATGAACTGGGTTTGGGGCGCAAATAAACGGGTATGGCTTCATTCATAATAATGGCGTGCATGACCGATTTATGGCAATTTCTGTCCACCAATACAACGTCGTTGGGGGCTACGGTGGAAAAGAAAACGATTTTATTGGCCGTAGAGGTGCCGTTTAAAACAAAAAACGTAATCTGAGAGCCAAACACCTCCGCCGCTTGGCGTTCCGCTTCGCCGGCGGGGCCTTCGTGCTCCAGGATAGAGCCCGTTTCCGCCACACTGCTGGAAAGGTCGGAAAGAAACAAATTACGCCCGTAAAAATCATAAAAATCCTTGCCGGCCGCCGTGGCCTGCATACCCCGCCCGCTGGCGTGCCCGGGCGTGCTCCACAGCGCGGCTTTTTTCCGCGCGTATTTTTTAAGCGCCTTATAAAAGGGGGGCAACTTTTCTTCTTCGTCAAAATTCATATGTTTATTATTGTATATAAAAACGAAAAATTTTCTCTAAAAAATTAAAATTTACGTCTTAAAACCCCTATGTATAGCCACCTCTTCCCCAGCAGGCGCAGGGCACGCATGACGCAGGCACACTTCTCTTTCTGCCCACGCCACACTGCCCAGACCGGAAATATTGCAAAAGCCCGCCCGTAGTACCGAGTAAAAATGTTAAGCAGAAATTTTAGACCGCACACAAATAAAAACCCCGCTTCAAAAGCGGGGTTTTTGTCTGCCCACATGGCAGGGTTAAATGCTTACAAGCCCTCTGGCAAACACATATATGGCTATCAGCGCGCACAGCAAAAGCAAACACATCACAATGCATTCGCCTTTGCTTTCAAACACGCCTTTGCCGTCGTTTTGCTGTTTGCGCGCCCACACAAACACCGGTATGCCAAGCGCCAGGAAAATAACGGCCAGGAACAAATATTTAAGCCCCGCCGCATACACCAGCCAAATGCCGTATCCGGTGCCCACGATGGACGTAAACAACGCCGCCGCACGGCCTTTGGCAGAAACGTGGCTGTAGTCGCCGTCTTCCACCAGCTTCCACAAAAAAGCCGTGCTGAAAATATAGGCCGGCAGCACCATGACACCCGTGATGGAAAGCATGGTATTCCACGCATTGTTGGAAAAATACACCAGCAAAATAGCTAACTGCATTAAAATGCTGGTCACCCACAAAGACACACAGGGCGCGCCGTTTTTATTTTCCTTGGCAAACTGCTTGGGGAATGTGCCGTTTTGCGCGGCCGCGGCCGGAATTTCGGCACAAATCATCGTCCAGGCCAGCCAGCTGGAAAGCACGGCAATCAGCAAGCCGATGTTCATCACCCACGCGCCCCACGGGCCGACTACTTTTTCCAACACGCCGGCGGTAGAAGGGTTGGCAATGCTGGCCAGTTCCTGCTGCGTCAAAAAGCCAAACGGCAACAGCGAAAGCAACGCGTAAATGACCAAGCACCCCACAAAGCCCAAAAACGTGGCCTGGCTGACGGCTGCCTGGCTTTTGGCTTTGCTGGACATGACCACCGCCCCTTCTATGCCGATAAACGCCCACAGCGTCACCAGCATGGTGCTTTTTAACTGTGCGCCCAGGCTGCCCAGCGTTTTGCCGCCTTCGGTCATTTTGCCCCAAAAGTTAAAGTCAAACTGGTCCATTTTAAAACTAAAAAGCAGTATGACGATAAACAGGAGCAGCGGCACTAGTTTGCCAATGGTGCCGATGATATTCATCACCGCCGCCTGGCGCACCCCGCGCAGCACCACAAAGTTAAACACCCATATCAATACCGAGCCGCCCACAATGGACCACAGGTTGTTGCCGCCCTGGAAATACGGGGGGAAAAAATAGTTCAGCGCGTCCATGGTAATGACCGCGTAGCCCACATTCCCAAATATTTGGCACAGCCAATAGCCCCAGCCGATGGTAAAGCCCGCATAGGGGCCAAAGCCTTCGCGGGCGTACATGTAAATGCCGGCCGTCAGATCCGGCTTTACGCGCGAAAGAATGCTAAACGTATTGGCAATAAAATAAATGCCGATACCGGTAATCACCCAGGCCAGCAATACGGCCCCCGCACTGGCGGAAGCGGCCATATTTTGGGGGAGGGAAAAAATCCCGCCCCCAACCATGGAACTGATTACGATGGCGGCCAGCCCGATAACCCCCAGTTTTTTGCCGGCCGAAGCTGCTTGATCTTGTTTGTCTGCCATGTTCGTTCCCCCTAGGTAAAAGTTAGTCCATGGGTTTGACCCCTTTGGCCACGGCCAAAGGCGCATATTTGAAGTTCAAAAATCCCATTACCGTCAGACAATAGGCAAAGGGTTTGGTGATGTTGATGTAGTTATGCCACATTTGAAATTCGCTGTGTTTTTCCACATCGCGGATTTCCAGCTCGTGTTTTAACGATTTGTTAAGCCACATTTCGCAATGGCCTTTGGCAATGTCGTCGTCAATCGGCGTGTCAAAATATTCCACATATTCGGCCGCCCAGCCGCCGACCAAATTGCCTTTTCTGTCTTTGCCCCAGCACACGCCCAAGCCGGTGGCAATGGCTTTGTGGTCGCTGATGTTGGCGCCGTTGCCGGCCATAATCACTTCCAGAACGGCCCCGTGTTTAAACTGGTCGGCCACTGCGTCCACTGGCACAATGTTTTGATACAGTTCTTTGGGCAAAACAGACGTGTAGGGAATGACGTTAAAGTTTTCAATCTTGGCTTGCAGCAAGGCAGAGTCATAGCAGAAGGTTTCAAACGGCTGCGGCGGAATGCCGTCTTCGGCCTGGCCCGCCCCGCCGGAAATGAACGCCAATGTGGGATATCTGGTACCTAATTCAATATGTTCCATAAACTTCCTCCTTTTTTAATCACAGCATAATCGTTGTTCTCAGGCCGGCCACCACCGTCCAGTCGTGCGCCTGGTTATTAAAAGCGGCGCGGGGGTAAAGTTGCACGTCGGGCGTAATGGTCAGCATTTTGCCAATGCCCCACACCCATTGCAGTTCTATCACGCTTTCCTGCGTGCGCAGAAAAGACGGATAGCCCAGCGCTTCTTTATCTGCCCGGTTATACGCTACGCCCAAGGTAATGGCGTCCAAGGCGTTGCGTTTTAAAGGGTTGAGCAACGTTAACGCCGCGGCGTAGGAATTTTTAATCGGGCCAACGTTGCCGTCTGCCCCGTTTACGCGCAAAGAAAGCACCCAGTCCGGCCCTAAGTTCTGGCTCATGTTTACAGACCAACCGCGGGCTATGCCGGACTGCTTGGCCACCGAGGGTTGATAGTAATACAAAAACGAATACGAACCGCTGCCAAGCCCCTTTATGGTAGGCGCATACGACAGCGAACCAAACCACGTATAATACCCGCCAAAGGCCGTATTTAAAGAAATAGTCTGCCCATCTATATTGCTGGCGTCCTGCCAGCCGACGGCCAGCGTCCAGGCCCCTTTAGCCGCTTGGGCATAACCGCCAAAGCTGGCTATGGGATACACCGACGTGCCGTTTTGCGACAGGGCATAGTTAAACAGTGCCGTTTGCTGGTTGGCCAAATAGTTTGTGCCATCAAAGTTATAGAGGGGGAACTGGCCGACAGTTAAAGACAGCCAATCCATTTTGCCAGGCAGGGTGTGCGTGTAGGAAAATTGGGAAAAAATTTCCTGATTGGCGGTATAGTCGTTCTGTGCTGAAAGCAGGCCCAAGCGGTTTTGCAGGGTGGTGCCTTCTATGCCCCAGTAGTGCATGTAAGTATAGTTAAACGCTATTTGGCCGGAGCCAAAACGGGTGTCTGTAAACAAATCCCACGTGGCATAAGGATAGTAATAGCCCTGTATGGAGGTTTGCTTGCCGTTGGGCGCCCCGCGCTGCAGCAAATAGCTGACATCGGCGCCAATTTGCAGGCCCGTGCGTTTGGACAAATCGTCCTTCCAGTTTAAATAATCCGCCCCAAACGTGCTCAGCGGGTCCTGGCGCAGCATATGCTGGCGCTCAAGCAAGCGCTGGTGTTTAACGGCCGTGTGGGACACGCCGCTTTGCGCCCACAAAGTGCCGCAGGCAAAAAAAACGGCCCCAAGAACCAAAAATATTCTTTTTTTCATCATTCCCCCGAATGGTTTTATTTTTATTCACGCTAATATTTGCGCCGTAAAACCGGCAAGGCAGAAAAAGGGTTAGTTTGCCAAGTTAGTTTTTGTTTCGACGGCAAGAAAGGGGAAAATAACCCTTTTTTCAGGCAGACAAATTTGAATGACAAGGCAAAAGAATACAAACAAAAAACCGGCCTTCTAAAAGACCGGTTTTCTGTAAAACAAAAGAGGCTCAGCCAAACAGGCCGCCCGTATCTGTCGGGCCGGTTAGCGGGGCGGGCTCTGCCTGTTTAGGCAGGGCTTTATTGCGCTTTTTGGCGCCGTCATAGTCATAGTTCATGCGTTTGAGCAGGCGGGCGTTTTCTTTGGTGACGGGTGCTTCGTAAATATCCACAATACGCTGGGCCGTGGGCAGCAAGGCTCCTTTGTTGCCGTCAATATGCCCGCGGGCCGTTTTGATGGCGTCAAAAGCGTTGGAAACGGCATTTTCCGCCTTGGCAAAGTTAACCAAAAAGTCGTTAAACTTTTCCATCAGCTTTAAAATATCTTCCTTCAAATCGTCCATATACTCATGCTGTTTGTCTATATCCCACAGTTTGGACACCATTTTAAGCGTGCTCATCAGCGACGTGGCAGACACCAGGGCAATGTTGTTGGTCCAAGCCTCATTTAAAATATCCGGCGCGTGGCTGACGGCGGCCAGCAGGGCGCTTTCTGGATAGACAAACATCAGCGTATAGTCGGGCTGCACTTTTTCGCCTTCCTGCTGGAACTTTTTGTAATACTTTTTGGAAGACAAATCCCGAATGGTACGTTTGACGTCTTTTACGTGGGCTTCCAAGAGTTCTTCTTTTTTCTTGGGGTCTTGTTCGTTGTAGTAATCCACGTAATGGTTGAAAATGGTTTTGGAGTCCACCACTATCCAGCGGTCGGCCGGCAAGGCAATTTGCACGTCCACGCGTTTGCCTTCTTCGGACACCTGTTCAAAATAGTCCAGCCCTTCCTTCATGCCGGCACTGTCCAAAATGTGTTTTAAGGCTTCTTCGCCCCAACTGCCGCGCACGATGGCCTCACCTTTAATGGCATGGGCCAGGTTTAGGGCGCTTTGGTCTATTTTTTCGGTAGATTTGATGACGTCTGCCAGGCCCTTTTCCAGCCGGGCTTGTTTTTCAGAGGTCAGGCGTTCCATGTCGCCCACTTTCTTGACGAAGGTTTCCAGCTGCAGGGCAAGCGGGCGCAGTACTTCGGAGTTTTTGCTTTCAAGGCCTTTGCTTTTTTCGTCCAAAATTTTAGAGGCCAAATCGGCAAATTGCGCTTTATAGGTGGCGGCAATTTCGCTAAAGTTTTTTTCCACCAGCACGCGTTGTTTTTCCAAAGACACGGTTTGCTCTTCCAAGCGAGCATTGGCTGCGGCCAGGGCGGTGTTTTGCTCCCGCAGGGAAGAAGCCGCTTGCTCTTCTTTAAGCAGGCGGGCATTTTCGCTCTCCAGCGCCAGCAAACGCGGTTTTTGAAAGAAATAAAAGCCGGCTGCTCCGCAGGCCAGCCCCAGCAGCAAAGACAACAAAATATATAAAAATGTCATACGCACTCCTTATTCTTTTTTTAATGATAACAATTTTAAACACACCCTCCAAGCGCCCTTTTGGGCTAGGGTAAAATACCTTTGCCCGAAAGCCCCTAAAGCATAAATTTTACTTGCGTTAAAAGGGAAAAGTTTTTATACAATATATTTATCTTACAATAAGGGGAAAAACATGAAAAAATTGTTGTCTCTTTCCGTACTTTGCGCACTGGCTTTGTGCGCCGGCTGTGCTTCCACGGGCACGACCTCTCCGTCTGCGGCCAACACGCCCATGACGCTTGACGAAGCCTTGCAGAAATCGGCCGAAACGCGCCAGAAACTTTTGGACGCAAAACAGGCCTATGAAACCGCCAAGGCCGCTTCTGAAGCCAGCCAGGAAAACGATACCAGCTTTTCCACCGAACTGGTCAAAGAACAAGTAAAAACCAAAATTGACGAATCCAAACAAAAAATCCAGGCTGAAAAAGAAGCCTGGCAAGAAGTATTGGGCAATTAATTACCAAGTATTTTGCAAAAACCCGCCTTTTCAGGCGGGTTTTTTGCGCATAAAAAACCCCTTTGTCTGTTGGACAAAGGGGTAAATTGTATTAGCGGGCCAACTGATGAAGCGAAACTTGCGGAATAGTGCTCATTTCGCGCGCAATGGCGGCGGCTTCTTCTGCCGGCAAAGCGGCGGCGTCTTCATAGGCGTCTGCAATTAACTGGCAGACTTCACGCGCCAGCGGGCTTTTGTCGAGTTGTTTGGCCTGTTTATCGGTCATAGACAGCAACAAAGACGGATTTTGCTGCAAGCGCATAATTTGTTTGTCCACATTGGAGCTTTGCAATACGGCACCCGTGGTAATCAGAAGAGCAAAAATCATGACATTCTTTTTGGCACCCAACTGCTTTGCCAAATTGCGCAAAAAGCTGGCATGCATATGAGGACCTCTGGACAAAAACTGCAGATAGGAACCGGCACTTTCGGCATAAGGCATAGATAAGGCGTCCACCAAATCTTTTTGAATAATGCGCAAATGGTTGGCCGTGATGCGGGTGCCTCTAATCGTAGTAAAATCTTCCTGCAGCATTTTGGGCAGCACGGCACTTAACTCTTCCACCGGTTTGCCGACTAAAGCGGCATATCTTTCTACATTGACATTATCTTTAAATA
>CALUQA010000018.1 GCA_944322775.1 uncultured Elusimicrobiales bacterium | reverse complement strand
AAACGTGCCTGCCAGCTTGATTGACAATATGTGCGAGCTGGAAGAACGTATTCAAAGTCTCAGCCTGGGCAAACCGTTCTGGTACATGAACCGCACCGTCAAAGCGGCCTTGCGCAAACTGACCAGCAACAAGCAAAACGTGCAGTACACGCCCGACCAAATCACCTCTCGCCCGCTGATGACGTTTAACGAAATCCCCGTGCACATCTGCGACGCGATTGACGACACCGAAAACGTGGTGAAATAGCGTTTTTCTGTGGCAGCTGCCCTTTGCCAACAGGGCGGCACGGCCGGGGCTTTTTGAGCCCCGGCCAAGGGAAAATCCCTTCTAAGCATAGGAGAAAATATGTTAATTGATTCCTCTTTAGTTCTTTCAGACAAACAGGCTGTTACCGCTTCCTGCGCGTCTGAACACACCATTGACCAAACCGCGGCTGCTGACGTGCACAACCACCTGACGGTGGTGGCCTTGGCCGACGAAGACTTTGCCGGGCTGACTTCTTTAAAAATCAGTCTTCAAACCGCAGAGGACAGCGGCTTTGAAAGCACCAAAGAACTGCTTTCTGCCACGTTTGAAGCGGCGGACTTAAAGGCCGGCAAGGCATTGTTAAAAATGGTGCTGCCCGCCGGTGCTTTGCGCTATATCCGCGGCTACTATACGGTTAGCGGCAGCGGCTCTGCCGGCAAACTTTCGTTGTTCATCACGGACTTGGCCGATATGTAACCCCGTTCCGGGGCGTTTATCGCCCCGGAATTTTTATGGCGCATAACGAAGGGAGAAAAACAGCAAAACAGGGAAATTTTCTAACCGCTTTGGCAAGTATTTATATTTCCGGCAAAACGGCAAAACGGCTTGGAAAAAAGGTGATCGTTTTTTCGCCAAAGCACATGCACCTTAAGCGGGCATAAAAACAAGCAACAGGGTACCTCCTTTAAAACAGATCGGCCAGACCGCTTAAAGCAGCTGATTTTTTCATGTTGCATTTTGGGCCCAAACACTTCTCTTTGAAGTTTCTTTTCTTGAAAATGAGCCGTTTTTCGACGAATTTTTAACCTTTTGGGGGTGTAAGTACCAGGCTGATATCAATAAAAACGCAGGAAGGGCCCAAAATGGCAAAAAACGGCTAAAAATAGGCTTTTTTAGGGAGCTTACAAGGAAAAAATTGGCAAGTTAAGTTTTGTAAACGAGGCCCAAAAAACACAGGGATAGGGGAAAAGATTCCAAAATGTTTGTCAATATCTTTTCTGTTGGAAGAACAATGTTTCATTAACGAATTATCGATTTAAAATTAAATTCATTTTTAAAAATACTTAAAAAATAAAGATTTTTAAAATTAAATACAAATTTAATAAACAAATTTTGAGGCAAAATCTGTATGTTTCCGCGTTTAAGTTTGTTTTATTAAATATCTATTCATTTTTAAAATATATTAAATTTTAAGTATTTTTAAAAATATGTGTAATTTTAATAAATAATTTTAAAATAAAAAATACTTAAATTTTAATATAAATTAAAATAAGAGGTAAAATTATGTCAAAAATAGATATCTGCAATATGGCTTTGGCACATTTGGGGCAGGAACCTATTTCTTCCATGGGGCAAGAGGACGAAAGGGCCCGGCGCTGCTCTTTGTTTTATGATCCGGTGAGAAAAGAAGTGCTCCGCACCCATAATTGGTCCTTTGCCGGCACGGTGTGCAGCCTGTCTTTGCTTGCCAAAAAAGAGGGGGCTGCCTATCTGTATACGTATGCCTATCCGCAGGATTGTCTGTTTTTGCGGCGTGTGTTTGGTGCTGCGGCCAAAAATACCCCTTTTAAAGAGATTTTTGACCAGGACTTGCATGCCCGCGTTATTTTAAGCGGGCTGGACCAGGCCAAAGCCGAATATACGCGTGATGTAAACGACGAAAACCTCTTTGACCCGGCTTTTATAAAGGCGTTTTCTTTGGCATTGGCGGCCGATTTGGCCTTGGCACTGACGGGGGACCAAAATTTGGCCCAGCAAATGCTGCAAAAATACAGCCTCACCCTGCAGGAAGCCCGCCGCAGCAATATGTCGGAACGGGTAGACGTGCATAAAGGACGCAGTGCTTTTGTGGAGGCCCGCTGACCATGCCCATGCATACCATACAGACCAATTTTTCCGGCGGGGAAGTGAGCCCGCACCTTTACAGCCAGGCGGCTTTGCAGGGCGGCGTGTGGCTCAAGACGGCGTGCAACTTTTTGGTGCACCCGCAGGGGGGCGCTTCCAACCGCCCGGGCACGGCTTTTGTGGCGCAGGCCAAATATGCCGATAAAAACTGCCGCCTTATCCCTTTTGTATTAAGCGAGCAGGAAGCCTATGTGCTGGAATTGGGTGACAAATATATCCGCGTGCATGCCCCGGCGGGCACCTTGTTGGACGCGGAAGGCAATATTTATGAAATTTCCTCCCCGTATGGGGAAAATGAGGTGCAAGACGTCAATTATGTGCAATATGACCAAACCTTGTTTTTGGTTCATTCTAATTTTCCGCCGCAAAAACTGGTTAGGGGGGACGACGGCTATTTTACCTTGCAGGACTTGCCCATTAAAGACGGACCGTTTATGCTTGCCAACACCGACGAAGAAAAGAAAGTGCGACTGGTTACCAAAAGCGACACGGTCCTTTCGGAAGGGGTCAAGGCAACGCTGTCTTTTTTGCCGATTAGTTACTCGGGATATTTTATTCAGGCCTATTGGCGCGGCACCCTTTTTTACAATCCCAGCGGATACGGCTTTAATGTGGCCGAAGTGGTGGAAGCCTTCAACCTGCGCTGCAGTGCAGACGGCTGCCACGCCTATAACCAGGGCGGCGTCATACGCATAGAATCCCCGCAGGCTTTGGGCGGTGACTATAACGGCTCTGAACTGGTCATTCATTACCGAAGCGGTGTTATTGCGCCCCCCAAGCTGATTGTGACGCAGGTGATGAGCGGCGGCTGCAACGCGGGGGAAGTGATCAGCCAAGGGGAAAGCAAGCTGTATTTGGAGGCGGATTTTGACGCGTTCCGCCCCGGGCAGGCGGGCGCTTTGTTTGCCTTGCGCCACCGGGTGGAAAGCCCCTACGAAAGCGGCACATTGGGTTATGACGGCGTGTCCAAGGTTATCAAAACCGGCGGGGATTGGCGCTTGCGCACGGCAGGCAACTGGTATGGGGAAATTGTGCTGGAGTCTTCTTTAGACAATGAAACCTGGGAAAAAGTAAAACATTTTACCAAAGCACAAGACGACGACAATCTAAACACCGTGGGCAGTTTGGAACTTTCCGCCAAAATGCATTATTTGCGCGTGCGCTGTTTGGGTATCAGCGGGGAGATGGGCTATGTATTGCAGGCAGACGCCTTTAACCAAGAAGGGATTGTAAAGCTGGAAAGTTATGTTAATGCCCGGCAAATGCTGGTCAGCCTGCAGCGCCGCCCCGGCGAAGACGAAGCCTGGACCAGCGACTGGTCCGAAGGTTCCTTCAGCCCGGAAGCGGGCTACCCCAGCTGTGTGTTCTTTTTTCAGGACCGGCTGGGTTTTGCCGGCAGCAAAAAAGAGCCGCAGACCATTTGGTTTTCCAAAACCGGCGAGTATGAAGACTTCGGCTACCTGCGCACGCTGGAAGATTCCGACGCGATAAGCTTAAATTTATCCGGCAAAAAATTAAATGCCATTAACTCGGTGGCCGTCGGGGCCAAACTGCTTATTTTTACCGCCGGCAGCGAATGGAGCCTGGGCAGCGTGGGCGCGCTGACGCCCTATAACATAGAAATCCGCCAGGAAGGCGAACGCGGGGCCAGTGCCGTTGCCCCCATTGTGGTGGGCAACCGCACGCTGTATGTGCAGTCGCGCGGCAGTGTACTGCGGGATTTTTATTATCAATATAACGTGGACTCTTATTCCGGGCGGGATTTGACCCTGCGTGCCAAGCATTTGTTTTTTAATAAAGAAATAAAAGAAATGGCTTACCAGCAAGAGCCGGACAATTTAATCTGGTGCGTGCTGGACGACGGCAGCTTACTTTCTTTAACCTATTTGGCCGAAGAAGATTTGTTTGCCTGGACGCGCCACGAAACGCAGGGCACCTTTTTAAGCGTATGCAGCATTCCTTCCCGCGGATATGACGAAACGTGCTTCTTGGTCCAACGCGGTTCGGTGCGCTGTATAGAAAGGCTCTTGCCCCGCCTGACCAGCAAAGCAAGCGAGGACCAAGTGTTTTTGGACTGCAGCGTTTCCAAAAAACAGACGGAGCCTTTTACGCAGGTGGAAGGCCTGGAACACTTGGAAGGGCAGGCCGTCACCGTGTTGGCAGACGGCAATCCGCTGACGGGGCTGACGGTGCAGGAGGGGAAAATCACCCTGCCTCTGCCCGTAAAAACGGCACAGGTTGGGCTTGCTTACCAAGCTTTGCTAAGCACCCTGCCGGTGGACGTTACCCGCACTGACGGCACGGAGCAGGACCGTTTGCGCCGCCCCGTGCAGGTGATGCTAAAAGTGATGGACAGCCGCGGCGGCCGTGTGGGCGCGGGCGGCGTGATGGACGCGCTGATCAGCCAGCCGGCTGCCGTATACGGCCAGGCACCTGCTTTGCAAACGCGCGACTATGTGAAAATATTTTCTTCTTCTCACTCTTATTTCCCGTCCGTTACGTTTGAGCAAACCGACCCGCTGCCCGTTACGCTGCTGGCCCTCATCTTACGCATGGGATAATAAAAAAGCGCCCGGGCAAAACCCGGGCGCCGCAGAAAATATTTTGTTTACATCGTTTGCGTGGGCAAAGGCATGGCAAACGTATCTACCGTGTCAAAGCGGAAGCTTTGCACGGTGTCTATCCCGCCGCGCTGATATTTGCCGGCACCGATAAGGAAATAAACATCATTGCCTTCTTGGGCGGCCAAAATGACCAGCGGGAAATTTTTCTCGTCGGCGTCGGAATAAATGGTGCCGTTCATAATGGCGGCGGAGCTGTTGCCGCCGGCATTAAAGGGCATGACCGGGTCCAAATCCACATTATCTCCGGCTTCCGACTGCAAAATGGTGGCAGCCAGTTCGTCCAAAAGTTGTGCCGGGGTACGGTCGGAGTCTTTGGCCTGCTTAATGACCACAAAGCCGTCCAATTGCTGTTGTTCATCGCTGGAAATAAGGGCATTGGTGTCTATCCCCACCAAAATATCCAAATTGTTAAGG
>CALUQA010000017.1 GCA_944322775.1 uncultured Elusimicrobiales bacterium | reverse complement strand
GCAAAAACATTGTGGTCATTTCCGACGAAGCCCACCGCACCCAATACGGCTTTGAGGCTACCTTCCGCAACGGGCAATTAAAATACGGCTACGCCAAATACCTGCGCGACGCCCTGCCCAATGCCTGTTTTGTAGGATTTACGGGGACGCCCGTTTCCCAGGAGGACCGGGACACGCAGGCCGTTTTCGGCCCTTATATTGACGTGTACGATATGCAGGACGCCATACGGGACGGCGCCACCGTGCCCATTTATTACGAGGCGAGGCACATCCAGCTAAACACGCGCGAAGCACTTTTAAAACATTTGGATGAGGAAGTGGCCCGCCTGTCTGCTGATATGACAGACGTGGAAAAAGCCAAAATGCAATGGGTAACGGTGGAAAAACTGGCCGGCCTGCCCGAGCGGTTAAAAGTGCTGGCGGCTGATATCGTCCAGCATTTTGAAAAACGCCTGCAATCGGTGGATGGGAAAGGAATGATTGTGTGCATGAGCCGCGATATTGCCGTGCGGCTGTATGATGAAATCATCAAAATCCGCCCCCAGTGGCACAGCCCGGACCCGCATAAAGGCGCTATAAAAGTGATTATGACCGGCTCCGCCGCCGACCCGCAGAACTTTCAGCCCCATTTATACAACGACCAAGTGAAAAAAGAAATTGAAAACCGTATGAAAGACCCGGAAGCCCCGTTGAAATTGGTCATCGTGTGCGATATGTGGCTGACGGGCTTTGATGTACCAAGCTTACACACAATGTATATAGACAAACCCATACACGCCCACAATTTAATACAGGCCATCAGCCGCGTAAACCGCGTATTTACTGGCAAAACCGCCGGGCTGGTAGTGGATTATATCGGTATGGCGCGCAGTTTGGAAAACGCCGTGCGGGATTATACCCGCGGCGGCGGGCGCGGAGATGTGGCGGCGGATATTCACCGCGCGTATGAACAGCTGCTTGCGTATATGGACGTATGCCGCGGATTTTTGCGCGGATTCGATTACAGCCAGTTTAAGACCAAGTCCTTTGACCTCTTGCCCGATGCCTGGAACCATATCTTGGCCCATGCCAAGAACAAAGAAACGGCCCAGAAGGATTTTTCGGATAATGTATTAAGCGCCCAAAAGGCCTACGGGCTGTGCGCCAGTCTGCCGGAAGCGGCAGCAGTGAATGAAGAACTGGCGTTTTTCTCGCTCCTCCGCAGTGCTATGAACAAAAAGCCCGGCAGTTCCAATAAGCCCAATCAAAAAGAGTTGGGGAAAATCATCGCCACGCTGGTAGCGCAAAGCGTCGCAACTGATAAGCCAATTGATATTTTTGCACAGGCGGGTATGGATCGGCCGGATTTATCCCTGGTGGACGAGCGGTTTTTAGACAAAATACACGCCATGAAGCAAAAAGACCTGGCAGCGGAACTGCTTCGGCGGCTGATAGAAGGGGAAATACACAGCAAATTCCGCTTAAATATCCCGCTGCAAAAGAAATTTTCCGCCAAGTTAAAGGAAACGGTAAATAAATACAACAACGGCTCCATAGAGGCGTGGCAAGTAATAGATGAACTGCTTAATTTAGCCAAAGAGACCAATCAGGCCGTGCGCCAAGGCGAAAAGCTGGGCTTAAGCGAAAAAGAATTGGCCTTCTATAACGCGCTGGAAGAAAACGAGGCCTCGGTGCGGGAGCTGGGCGATGAGGTATTAAAGAAAATTGCCCAGGAGCTGACGGATTACTTGCGCCGCTCTGTAAAAGTGGATTGGAGCAAACGCGAAAGCGTAAAAGCCGGCATTATGCTGCAGGTAAAGCGCATTTTGCGCAAATATAACTACCCGCCTGATCAACAGCAAGCCGCCATAGACCGCGTGCTGGAACAGGCCGAAGCCGTAACAGATGATTTAGTGGGATAAATGGGCATATGGGAAAGAAAATTGGAATTTGTAGGTATTGTAATTTAGAAAAAACTTTAATTAATTCTCATATTATTCCTAAAAGTTTTTATGACCTAAAAACACAGGGATGTTACACTACAATTGATTGTAAAAAATGGGAGCTAGACAAAGTCCACGGGCAAAATGGTTTTAAAGAACCGTTATTATGCGCTGAATGTGATAATAATTTGGGGATTTTAGATCGTTATGCCAAGTATTTTTTATATACCCAAGTACCTAATGCCCCGTTACAATACGCAGAAGACCTTCCTTTAATTCCCTTTTATTTTTTAGGAGCTAACTCTTTTAATTTTACGCTTTTAAGGCGTTTTTTTATCTCTTTACTATGGAGAGCCTGTATTTGCACAACAATTCCTGTTTCTTTAGGCCATTATGAAGATATAGCACTACATATTTTGAAGAGAGAACAAATAGATAATGAAAATTTATTCATTCCGCTAATATATCGCAAAGGAACTAATACCCCTGCTGATTTATGCATAACCATTGCAAGATATCATTTTTTATCAGAGAACTGTTTTTACTTCCGTTTTCCGTATTATGAAGTTTTGATGTTAACTGATATAGAAGCTTGCACCAACAAATTATATGTCAGGCATCTACAGCAATTATTTAACCGTCAACGCATACAGATTTATAAACTGATGAAAAACACACCAATGGACGAATATTTTTATAAATCCATACAGATCATTCAGAAAAAATATTATAGGATGAGTCCTATCAATATGGAGGAAAAATGAAAATAGAAATAGGGGAATCGGCTATTTATTCATGGCTTAGGCATATAAAAGGATGTAAACTTGTCCAAACAAACTGGAAACCTTCTCCTCAATGGGAAGGGTTCCATACCGAACAAGTCTATGCGTTGATTGAAGAAGTTAAACAATGTTTTCCCAATATTTTTAAGAAATCCACTAGCACGCAACTTTTACAACAAGCAGAAATAGATTCCCTCGGAGTATGCTTTACTGGTGGAGAACCCTTTTTTTATGCTGTAGAAGTAGCTTTTCATGAAGATGGCCTACTCTATGGGGACGATACGGCCGAAAGAGTAGCCAAAAAATTATTACGTATTGCGTTGTTGCTTTATTTACACTTTAATACTAAACAGGGAGAAATTATTTTTGCCACCCCTAAGGTACATCCCAAAAATTTAGCTCAAATTACACAAAAAATACAGGATATTGCTGTTTTTATGCAGCAACAAGGATTTTCTTATCATTTTTTATTTATTGCCAATGAAAAATTTGAAACAGAAATTCTACAACCATTGCAAGATGTTTCGGATGCCGTTTCCGACACTACTGAATTGTTTTTAAGAAGTTATAAGTTATTTTGCCTTGTACAAAAGAATAAAAAATACTCTAATAATTTTCCTGATGCTAGTCAGACAGTGCAACAAACACCCACAATATCTCTTTTACGAGCAATAGGAATGCAATTTTTTATCAAATATTATAAGTACTTTAAAAAAGGTGTTTCTCCCAAAGAAATGTTATCCATAATTACAGAAGATTTTACAGATAATTCCAAAAGAAATAGATGCAGCACCGCAAACCGCATTTTTAGGGAACAGCGCCAAGTAGAGGCTTTAGAATTAATTACAAAAGCCCAAGACATTCCCCAAAATACAAAAAATACAGCAGAAGCATTGCTTAAAGAAGAAACACATATATAAAGTATTTTGCTATTAATTCCCTGTTTTGCTGTGTAGGGAATTTAAAGAATCTGTATTGGGAAAGTACTGCTTAAAAGTAACTAAGAATAAGCGCAAAAGGGGGAATTTCCCTGTAAATACCCTGTTTATCAGGGTATTTAGCTATAAATATTCCAGCATATTGCTGGCACAACTACACACTCCGTATTTAGACGAGAGCCCGTTTCTTAGACGAAGCGGGCTCTTTTTTTGTCTTTTTACGACGGGGAAGATAGCAATTTATTTAAAGGGTTTTAAAGGTATTTCAAGGTATTTTCATGAAAAAGTGGGGGACAAAAGTGGGGGACAGTAACTTAAGCAAAAGTGGGGGACACTATTTTTTTAGTCTCCCTGGCAGTTTGGAAACGTATTTTTATCCTCGGCCCACTTTTTCCAACATACACAGGCGTAAAATTCTTTTGAAACACCGGATATATTGACAATAGTTAGGTATCTAACTATAATAAGGCTATGAATAAAATTCTATCGTTGGTGTCCAAAATTTCAGGTGCGGGCAATTGCTTTATCACCGCCAAATTAAAAGAATACAATTATGCCAATTTGGCTCCTTCCCACGGCGATATTTTGGTTGTTTTGTATCAACATAAAAAAGTAACGATGCAAGAACTGGCGGAAAAAATAGGCAAAACAAAAGCAACGGTTACCGTACTGATTGATAAGCTGGAAAACATGGGTTTTGTAAAAAGGGAAAAATCAACCGCCGACAGTCGGGTTACCTATATCAGCCTGGCGGAAAAGGGCATAAAATTTAAGCCTGTTTTTGAAAGTATATCCAAACAGTTAAATAGTACCCTGTATAAAAACCTTACCAAAGAAGAACTGTCCCAATTGGACGGCCTGCTGGAAAAAATTTTAAAAAACATATAAAAACGGAGTTTTTATGAATACGCAAGCCAATAAACAAAGCATGAAAAAATTTGAAACCATGATCAACACGGCCGACTTAAATTTGGCCAATGAATTAATCAGCTCCACGGCCCAGTTTATTACCCCGGTCTCTCCTACGCCGCTTATCGGAGGGGAAGGGTATTTGTCTGTGGTCCACTTTTTGCGTTCCGGGTTCTCCAATGTGCAGTGGAAAGCCGAAACCATGGTGGCGGAAAACAATATCGTTGCCGTCAGCTGGATTTGCAGCGGCACGCATGACGGAGAGTTCCTGGGCATAAAACCCACCCATAAAACTTTTTCCGCACGGTTTATGAACTTTTATTATTTTGATAAAGAAGGCAAAATTGTTAATGACGTGGCGGCCGAAGGCCTGATTGCCATTATGAAGGCCATTGGAGCGTGCTAACACGTCCAATAGGGGTTGGCCAGCCATCTTGTATACCCCAAAACTTTAAACGGCTCCTATGCCATTTTTAGCCGTTTAATAAGCAAAAGCAAATATTCCTGCCGCCAATTTTGCGTTAACAGTCCATAGCGTGCTGTACAAAACCGCCATTTAAACAATAAAAAAGCGCCTTAAAAAAGGCGCTTTTTTGACGGAAAAACGGCTTATTTGTCTTTCAAACGGGAAAAATTGCTGTAGGTGACGAATTTTTCTTCGTAAGCGATAAACGCCTCCTGCAAAATCTTGATGGCCGTTTTCTTATCAAAGATTTTTTCCACCACCACCGTCTTATTTTCCAGTTTTTTGTAATCTTCAAAAAAGCTCATTGTTTCCGATATCAGGTGCTCGGGCAGTTGTTCCACGTCGGTATAGTGGCTTACGTTGGGGTCGCCCTGCGCCACGCCGATAATTTTGTCATCGGCTTCGCCGTTGTCCAACATGCGCATAACGCCGATAATGCGCGCCGGCACAATGCACATGGGCACCACTTCGGCCTGGGATAAAATAAGAATATCCAGTGGGTCTTTGTCCTCGCCCAGCGTGCGGGGAATAAAACCATAGTTGGCCGGATAATATACCGAAGAATAAAGCACGCGGTCCAGGCGCAAAAGGCCGCTGGCTTTGTCCAGCTCGTATTTGGCGCGGGTGCCTTTGGGGATTTCTATAATGCCGTTTACCACATACGGCAACGTGTCTTTGTCACCCGGCGAAACATGGTGCCAGGGGTTAAAATTTGCAAACATTTTGTCCTCTTTTTTATTAGTCTATTTATGATTATAGCAATTCTTAGGCGGCCCTTTCTTAAGCCAATAAAAACCCCCGAAATATGCTTTCGGGGGAAAATTTAACGTTGCGCTTCTTTGGTTTTCTTGAACGCCTCTGCGGCCCGGTGCTGCAACTGCTGCTGCAGTTTACCTTGGCGCGCTTGCTTGACGCGCAGATACTGCACGGCCTTTTCCCGCGCGGCAGATACTTTGCCTGCCAGCGGGGCAGGGCCTTGCGCCTCTTGCGTGGCATAGGCTTGCAAGGCTTGTTTTTCCTGCGGTGTAATTTTTACAGGCACGCCGCCTGCATAGGCCACGTCACGCTGCGGGCAGAAGCTCAGCCAGCCGTGCGTACGGGGGGAGTTGGGCTTTGCCATAAAGAAATCGGCCAAGTTGGCCAAGCCTTCCGCGTCGTCGCAGGTCAAGGCGGGGGCTTTGTCCATTACGGAGGGCTGCTCGTCTTTCACCGCAAAAACGGGGCTGCCTAAGCCGTCTTTTACTGCCGTGGCGGAAGCCAACCCCAGCGTATATCCCGTCTGGCGCAAGGCCGCCGTCAGTGAAGAGGCCGGCGCGTCCGCCGCCGCTTTGCCCATAAGGCCCGTATTGTCCGGCATTAAGCGGAAAGTGACAAAGCCTTTTTCGGGCTGGTCCGTTTGAGTGGGATAAAGCGTGGCCCGCACGCGCAAATCCACTTCGCCTTGCGCATAGTCGCGGCAGGATTTATACACCTTGGCAGACGGGCTGATGTTAATAAATTGTATGGGCGCGCGTTTGGGCAGCACGGCCAGCAAATCTTTAAATTCTTTTTTGCGGTTGGAATGGCGGATTTGGTCGCGCAAATTGTCAAACCAGTTTTGATAGGCGTTATAGACTATCTGCGCGCTCATGGCATAATAGGCGGCTTGCTGGTCGCCGTGGTAAAGCTCGCTCTTTCCGTCCACGCGCTGCATGACGTCCACGCAAACGCGCACTTGTTTGCCGGAAAGCATTTTAGGCAACAGCCAACCTGCGCCTGCGGGGTCTGCACTATCCAAAAATACCCAGGCGTTTAATGCTAGCGCGTTGCCTAACAAAAAAACAGTCAGGAGTATCTTTTTCATAACCTGCCCCCTTTTATATAGTTTAATCGCTCTGCGTCCCATTTCAAGCCCATATAGTATAGGGGACATACACAAAATGTCAAGGTTTGCTACAATAGCAAAAAGAGGAAAAACCGTGAAATACAATTTTGACGAAATCGTGCCCCGCCAGGGCACACACAGTTTGAAATGGGCCAACCCCGCGCGGGAGGACGAAATCCCCATGTGGGTGGCAGATATGGACTTTAAAACCGCCCCCGCCGTAACGCAGGCCCTTATTAAAAGGGCCCAGCATGCCATTTACGGCTATACACTGCCCGATGAAGACTATCGCCAGGCGGTGATCGGCTGGTTTGCCCGCCGCCACGGCTGGCAGCTGCAAAGCGATTGGATTTTGCCCGTCACGGGCGTGGTGCCCGCTTTGGCGGCCGTGTTGGCGGCCGTCAGCCGGCAGGGGGATAAAGTTATCCTGCAGACGCCGGTGTACAATTGCTTTTTTTCCGTAATAAAAAATTACCGCTGTGAGGTGCTTTCCAACCCGCTGCGCCAGCAAAACGGCCGCTGGGAAATGGACTTTGCCGACCTGGAGAAAAAAGCCGCCGACCCGCAGGCCAAAATCCTTTTTCTGTGCAACCCGCACAACCCCGTCGGACGCGTGTGGAGCGCACAGGAACTGTACCGCGTGGGGGAAATTTGCCTGCGCCACCATGTGTTTGTCGTGGCGGACGAAATACATTGCGAGCTGACCGCCCCCGGCGTGCGCTATACACCTTTTGCCTCGCTGTCGCCCGAGTTTTTAAAATACAGCATTACCTGCACCTCGCCCAGCAAGGCGTTTAATTTGGCGGGCCTGCAGGCGGCCAATATTTTTGCCGCCGACGAAACCGTGCGCGAACAAATTAAACACGGCCTTGAAAAAACGGAAACGGGCGGCATAGGCTGCTTTGGCACGGAAGGGCTGATAGCCGCCTATAACGAAGGGGCCGACTGGCTGGACGAACTCAACGTTTATTTGCATGAAAACTTTTTGTTTTTAAAAGATTTTTTTGCCCGCCGCCTGCCCGATGTGCCTGTGAGCGAGTTGGAAGGCACCTATTTGGTGTGGGCGGACTGCCGCCGGCTGGGCAAGCCTTCCGCTTGGCTGTGTGCACAACTGCGTAAAGCCGGCGTGCGCATAAACCCCGGGGCACAATACGGCCCGGAGGGGGAGGGTTTTATACGCATAAACATTGCCTGCCCTCGGGCGTTGCTGCAAACGGCGCTGGAACGCTTGGCCGACGCGTGGGACAAATTAAAGGCTTGACCTAAAGTCCGCTCCAGCGGGTATACTTTAAAAGAGGAATAAAAAATGAACAAACTTAAAATAACGCTTTTGTCTTTTCTTCTTTTGGCCGGCTGTGCCGCAGCGCCGACCACGGCGGACCTAACGCCTAAGCAAATGCGCCAAAAAGTGCAGGCGCTTTCGGCCGCGCATGCTTTGGTGGTGGCTTTGCCGGACGGGCAAATTTCCGTCTATGACGGACGGGGACTGCAGCCTATGTTTGACGCTTTAAACGCCGGCGGCCTTAAAGACGCTTATGTGTATGACAAAGTGACGGGCCGAGCCTCTTCTTTGCTGCTTGCGTACGGCGGCGCCAAAGAACTGCACACGGGCATGCTTTCGCAGGAAGCCATCCCCATACTTGAAAAATACAACATCAAATATACGGCCGCCAAAACGGTGCCCTATATTTTAAACCGCAGCAAAACGGGCAGCTGCCCCATGGAAACGCTAGCACGCAGTTTAGACGACGCACAGGACGCCTATCCCAAAATAAAACAAGGCTTTGAAAATTTGGTGAACCCCAAATAACAAAAACCCCGCTTCAAGCGGGGTTTTATTTTGGCAAATTACAGGCCGGGGGGCAGTTTGTCTTTCATCAGGCGGCTTAAATTGATTTCTTTGCCGTCTAAGGTAAAAGTGCCGTCCCCGCGCGCATGCCACAGCCGCCCGCGGGCTTTGCTTTTGTCTGCCACCACGCGCTGCACTTTTAACACCACCAAATTATAGCGCGG
>CALUQA010000016.1 GCA_944322775.1 uncultured Elusimicrobiales bacterium | reverse complement strand
CGAACACATCGTGTGGCTGCCCAGAGAAGCGGGGGATAAAATCGGCCATATAGACGGGTTTATGCAGTTTATGGGCGATACGCTGTTTGTAAGCGACGAGCGCTTTGACCCGTATTTGCAGCAACTTTTGTGGCGCCGGCTGGAAAAAGTGCGCCAGGCGTATTGGAACGTAAAAGTCCGTTTTCTGCCTTGCGTGCCGGACGAAACGGACCCGAGCGGGTTAAGTGCGCGGGGAGTGTATGTCAATTTTTTGGCCACGGCCCGCGCGGTTTTTGTGCCGCAATACAACTTGCCGCAGGATAAAGAAGTTCTTGCTATAATAAAAACAGCCACCGATAAACCGGTGGTGGGGATAGACTGTACGGAAATATCCCGCTATGGCGGGGCGGTGCATTGTTTGACTAAAGAGTATGAGGAAAACGTATGACACTTAATCAGCATTTTAACAATTTGTTGCCGGGCCACAAAAATATGTCCTCTGTTTTTCAAGAAATGGCCGATTTGTTGTTTGCCAAATATTGTATTGAAGCGGGGGAAAAGAAGTATTGGTTTACGGAAATAGAGTTTTACTATTACGACGAAGGACACCCGGACCCTTTTTGCAAACGAACCCCGCAAAAATCCTCAAAGCTCTTCTGCCCGGAAGTGCCAAGCGACAATCTGTTTTTTCACTATTCCGGCATAGATATCAGCTTTGATAATGACGAAAAGGATAAAACAAAACACCAATATGGCGGCATTTTGGTTCGTGCCATAGAAAGTGCAGATGGGAAGGAAGCCGTCAACGGTCCGTTAAAAGTAATGACTCTATTGCTTAATGCGGCCAGGCAAAAGGAAGGCGTGCGCTTGGCCCTTAAAGAAGAAGCCCGACCGTATGTGCCCAAGCCGTCGCTTTGCAGGGGTCGCTTCGGTTTGACCGCCCCTAAAAATGACGGAGCCAAACGTGACTATGTGGACAGACCCTATCGCTATTATTTGCCGGGCATAAAAGGCGTAAAAGCGGAAAAATCAACTAAAAAATAAAGCCTATGTTATCCAAATCCCAATACACCAAATACAAGGGCTGCCCTAAGCATTTGTGGCTCTACCGCAATAAAAAAGAGGTGTTAACCCCGCCGGACGAAGCCACCCAAAAAAAGCTGGACCGCGGCTATGACATCGGCCTTTTGGCCCAAAAGCAATTCCCGGGCGGGGTGGCCGTGCGGGACGGCTGGAAAAATCCGGCTGCCGCCGTGGCCCAAACGCGCGAGCTGATGGCCCGCGGCGTACCCGCCATTTACGAGGCAGCCTTCTTGTATAACGACATTTTGGTGCTGGTGGACATTTTGGAAAAAACGCCCACGGGCTGGAACATTGTGGAAGTGAAAAGCAGCGGCAAAAACATAAAACCCATTTATTTTGATGATATTTCCATACAAAATTATGTGGTCTGCAAAAGCGGTGTGCTGGTGGAGCATTGTTATTTAATGCACATCAATACCGATTATTTCCAAGATACCGACCAAACGGATTGGAAAAAGTTTTTCCTCTTAACGCTGATGGACCCCGAGCTGACCCCGAATGAAGAAATAGAGCAGGACATTGAAAATATTAAAGCCCTGCTTGCCGGGCCGGAGCCGGAGGCTCGGCTGGACAAAAGCGATTGCGCCGGCTGTGAAGCCTATGCCTATTGCTGGCGCAACGTGCCAAAAGATTCCGTGTTTGAAGTGTTCCGCAGCCAGGCCGCGCGCGATTATATGGCCCTGGGCATTTTGCGCGTGCAGGACGTACCGCCAGACAGCTGCAACACGGCCAAGCTCAACCATTGGGTGGAAGTGTACCGCACCCAACAGCCCTATATAGACCGCACGGCGGTGGCCCAATGGCTAAACCGTTTGGAATATCCGCTGTATTATTTTGATTTTGAGACCTGCCAGCCCGTTGTGCCGCTTTGGCGGTACAGCCGGCCCTATCAGCAAATACCGTTTCAGTTTTCCCTGCATGTGCAGCGCAAACCCAACGGCCCCTTTGAGCATTACGAATATTTGTTTGAAGGGAAAAAAGACCCGCGTTACGGCTGTGTGCAAGCCATGTTTAAATATATTGGCGAAAAGGGCACCTTAATTGCCCACCACGCCGCTTTTGAAAAGGGCCGCATAGGCGAAATGGCGCACGACTTGCCCCTGCCGCAGGAACAAAAGGACGCGCTTTTGCGCATGTGCGGGCGGTTTATGGATACGGAAACCCCGTTCAAGCAGGACTATCTGCACCCGCATATGCACGGCAGTTCTTCCATTAAAAAAGTGCTTCCTTCTTTGGTGCCGGAAATGACGTACGAAGGTATGCCCGTAGCTAACGGGGGGGACGCGATGAACGCCTTTGACGTGCTGTATTTCGGCCATTTAAGCGTGCCGGAGCAGGCGCAACTGCGCAAAGACCTATTGGCCTATTGCAAACAGGATACGTGGGCTATGGTCAAACTGGTGGACGCCTTGCGCGACAGCGTGCAATAAAGGCTTTTTGGGGGGACACGGAATCCCCTGTGCTGGGTAGAAAGGGAAAAACAGCTTGTGCAACGGCTGCGCGTTGTAGACCATTTGCGGCTTTGTCCAAACGGCCTCGTTTGCCAAAGGGCAAACGGGGCCGCTTGTATAGAGGCGTTATTCTGTATAACCGTCCGATGTCGGCACGGCGCCGGTCATGTAATGGGTGCTGCCAAACAGCCACAAAATACCTTCTATAAAATCTCCTTCTTTGGGTTTGTACCCGTTTAAATCGCTTTTTTTGGCGTATAAATTGACTTTTAACGAATTAGCGGAGGCCAAGTTAATCAACAATATGTTCAATTTCACCATGTCCGTCTGCGCAAACGCATCCATAGGAAACACGTGCAAAATTTCGCCCCGGTAGTAATAAAACGAGGTATTTTCCGTAGGCAGCAGGCTGGTCAGTCCGTGGGTGGACGCGTCCACATAAGGAAAGTCTTTTTTGGTTGCGTCCGGGTTTTCCTGCAGAAATTGCGCCAGGAGCAGTTCATAAACCGGGCCTTCGGAAATCTTGTAAGAATATTCTTTGGCCGGCTGCAGATCAAACGCCAAAGCGCTTAAATAGACGGTAGTGGCAATGCGTGGGGTATAGGCGTCTTTTTCGCGGTCAAACAAGGGGGCCAAAAAATCAATGGACGGCCCGTCTTCTATGTCGGCGTTTACGTAGCCTTCCACCCCGTCTTCCCAGGCGTGGGTTTCTTGAATGGTCACTATATTAGGGTAGCCCCGCATGAACAAACAAAAAGAGGACACACTCCGCGTGTCTTGGGCCGGGGATAACTTTGTGCTCAGCAAAAAACGCATATCCACGGGCCAGCGCGGATATACCTGAAAAATTTTATCGCTGGCGGCCAGCTCGGCTTTTTTGCCGGCAAGAAGCCAGCCGCGTCGGGCAATTTGCTCTATCAAAGCGGGCAGCTGATCTTCGGATATGTTGAGCCAGTCCCAAAGCTCGCCCAAGCCTTCGGCCATATCTCCTTCAAATTTGGAAGATTTTTTCCGCGTTTTCTTTTTTGTGCTCATATGCTACATATTATAACTTTAAAATTTATTTTTTAGACAGTTTTTGCGCCTGGAAGCACCCCATAAAAGCACCTGCCGGCATTGGGGCCGGCGTGTAACGGCGGAGTTGTTGCCCTAAAAACATTTTGTTTTTGGCCCGTCAATATGTTGTCGCAGGAGATTGGTATGCTATAAACGCAGTAAAAATTTGCTTGATAGGAGATATATTATGCCGGAACAAAAATATGAATGCAGCCGTTGTCATCAGGTGTTTGTGTTTGCGTATCCTCCTGCAGGAAGTAAATGTCCTTCCTGCGGCGGGGTATTAATAAGAAAATAAACCTCCTCCCCCGGCCGGCAAGTCCGGCCGGGGTCTATGTGGAAAGATAAAGAGGTTTTTTATGCAATATTGTGGCACTTCTAAAGAGCAACGGCTGGAAACCGCCTTGCTTATTCTGAAGCAACCGGGGTTAGATTTTTCGTTTATTTCTTTATATTTCGGCTCCAGCGTGTTGGCCGCTTTGCTGTTTAGTTGGCTGGAGGTAAACGGACTGGCCGAAAAAGAGTGCGGCGGGCCTTGGACGTTTTATGTGTATAAAATACGGCAGTACTTAAAGCAGGAAGCGACGGAAGAAGAAATAAAACAATACCAGGAAAAGGTCAACAAAGCCTGGCAGGAGCGCAACTTGGGAGCGTATTTTGCCCGTCAACAAATGACAGCAAACAGCGGTGCGGCTCCCCGCCTTGTGCTGATGGCTTTTTGGACCAGCGTATTTATGGCTCTTTATTTTGATTTTTTGATTGCCATTGATGTTTGGCATCGGCAAGGCTTATTTTTGATGATGGTAACGGGCCTGCTTGCTTTGTTTATCACGTTGCTTGTGGTGTTTACAAAATACGACGGAGACACCCTGCTTGTGTATATGGGGTATTGTTTGTTGTGGAGTATACTTGTGGTGCCCGTTTTAAGCTTTCCGTGTTTACTAATAGTTCCCTAAATCTAAAGGATGTCTGAAGAGGAAACATGACCAAGAAAACCAACGATACAAAAAATTTTGCCAAATTAAAAAAGGCAGACAAAAAGTCCGTCTCTGCCAACATGGTGGAAAAAGATAAACGGCTGGTGCGCTTGGTACGTCTGATGCTGCAGCTGGACAAAGGTATTTTGAACTTGGACCATGCCGCGCGCGATTGCGGCGTTTCCAAACGAACCATACAGCGTGATTTAAACGTGCTGGAAGCGGCAGGCATTCCCCTTTATAAACCCAATGAAGGCAATGCCAACTATCGTCTGGAAAAAGATTTTCGCTTCTTTCACTATCATGTGGAGGAGCAAAGTGCGGAAGCCTTTTTGCAGCTGCAGGAGGCTTTGTCAGTCATGGTGGACGAACCGCAAAAGCTGGTCAGCCCGTTACAACAGGCCTATCTGCACTTTGCCAAAGACGAAAGAGCCAAAAAAGAAGAGCAATCTACTACGGTTGCGAACCCGTCCGGCTGTGGCTGCACGAGGGAGCAGTTCCTTTCTTTGGTGCTGGAGGGGGAAACCACCAAGGAACAGAATTTTACCTCTTGGCTTAAAGCACAGATGTTTGACGAGCTGATTACCGGCGATTATGCCTTTGCACATAACCGCATGCAGCTGGAAGAATGGCACCGCACCATGGCGCATGTATACCGTTTGCTGGGCAACTATGCCGAAGCGCTTGCCTATTTGGGCAAATGCCTGCAAAATAACCCGGGGGACGCCTGGTGCTATGGCGAAATGGCTTTTATCTATTATGAACAACAAAAGCTGCCGGCGGCTTTGCGTATATTAAAAAAAGGCGTTCAAGCCGCCAAAGACAATGAGGCTCTTCGTTTTTATTTGGCTTTTATGCTGGCGGAAAACAAACAGTATGAAGAAGCCATTGCGGCTTTTCAGCAGGTGTGCCCGTACGAGGACGCTTTTTGGTGCTTTGCCGCGCAAATGCATTTTAAGGCCGGGTCTTTTAAGCTGGCGTTGGAAGAAATAGAACGGGCCGAGGCGCTTTCGGCGAACAAAGGTTTGTACACGTTGTATAAAAAGAAAATACTGGCAGCCAACCGCCCAAACAAAGACGCCTTCCGTTAAAAAAAGCCCTTCGGGGCTTTTTTGATGTTTGAACTGAGATAAAAATAGTCAGGGCTATTCTATAAATGTGATAAAATATCGATAGATTGAATAGACAATAAATACAATTTGTTTATGACAACTAGCGTCAAAAAGCCATTTCTGCACGAGATGAATACAGATGTAAAAGAAAATCAGCTGTTAAAATTAAATGAACAGTTGCTTTCTGTGCTCTTAAAAGACCGTACCACCCATAACAATATTTTGTGGGCGACGAACAATTATGCCCAAAAAGGGGAAGGCTTTAGAGATAAAGATGTCATAAGCATTGTTCATATTACTGGTAAGAATGGAAATATCATTAAACCCAGAATCAACAAGAGTAAAGAAACCCAATTAACCCGTATTAAAGAAAATGCGGAAGTTTTCACTCCGGCCTGGGTGTGCAATCAACAAAATAATTTAATAGATAATGCTTGGTTTGGACGTAAAGATGTTTTTAATAAGGAAACACAAGAGGGGTGGCGTACAATTAAACGGCCGATTCCTTTTGACGAGCCAATAACCTGGCAGGATTATGTGCGCTTGACCCGCTTGGAAATCGCCTGTGGAGAAGCCCCTTATTTGACCAGTCGTTATGACGCCACCACCGGGGTTCCCATTGCCGTAGAAGATAGAATAGGCTTGCTAGACAGAAAATTGCGTGTAGTGAGTGAAAATACACGTAATCAAGAAGACTGGTTTGTGTGGGCAAAAATAGCTTGTAAACATATTTACGGCTATGATTTGCAGGGAGACAATGTATTGCTGGCTAGAGAAAACCTATTGCTGACGTTTGCAGAATATTATACGGCTCGCTTTTCGGCTTTGCCAACGACGGAATTATTGTTGGAAATTGCTGAGATTCTTTCTTGGAATATTTGGCAGATGGACGGATTAAAAGGAGTTGTTCCCAATAGTTGTTATATAGAAGAAAAATTGTCTCAGGATTTATTTGGTTCTATTTCCGTTAAAAAGGAATGCGAGGGATGCGCCAAAAATAATATTTATAAGCACAACGGCGTTTACAGTACAATAATGGACTGGCAAAGTGGCGTGCCCATAAAATTTATAGAGTTGTTGAAAAAGGAAAAATAATATGCCATTTCATTCTACATTCTCTTATAAATTAATTTATATTTTTCGTATAAATGATAAAGCCCATCAAGATCTTTTAAAAATTGGTGATACAAGCATCGATACGGAAACAGATGCTTTGGCTCCCAATTCAAAACCATTAAATGAGGCCGCAAAACAACGCATAAAATCGTATACACATACGGCGGGCATTCAATTTGAGTTGTTGCACACAGAACTGGCTGTAAGAACCGTTAACAAGAATGGCGTCCTCAAGACGGAATCTTTTAGAGATTACCAAGTCCACCAGGTATTGAGGCGTTCTGGGATTAAGAACCATTACTTTGATAAAGAAAATAGACGTAATGAATGGTTTGAAACAGATTTAAATACGGCCCAGAATGCCATTAATGCTGTGAAAGAAAACCGCTTATATTTAAACCCGGAGGAAAGATCTAAAGATGATTCTCCTATTATTTTTCGTCCGGAACAAGAAAAAGCGATTAATGATACATTGCGTCAGTTTAAAAAAGGCAATCGAATGTTATGGAATGCCAAAATGCGCTTTGGAAAAACGCTTTCCGCCTTGCAGGTAGTTAAATTGTTCCCGTTTAACAAGGTTCTTATTTGTACCCATAGACCGGTTGTAAATGAAGGGTGGTTTGAGGATTTTAATAAAATTTTTAAAAATACGTCATATCAGTTCGGTTCTAAAAAGGTCGGTTCAAGTATACAGAGCTTAATTTATCATCAAGTGAAAAAATTTGTTTATTTTGCTTCTATACAAGATTTGAGAGCGTCTGCCGCTGTCGGTGGAAAGTTTGACAAGAACGACGAGGTCTTTTTGACAGATTGGGATTTGATTATTGTGGATGAGGCGCACGAAGGAACGCAAACCTCATTAGGTCAAAAAGTATTGGATACTGTTTTAAGCAATAATCCCCAAAAAATGCCCAAATTATTAGAGCTTTCCGGTACTCCTTTTAATTTGATTTCCGATTTTAAACAAGGTGAAATTTTTACTTGGGACTATATCATGGAGCAGCAAGCCAAGACAGATTGGCAAATAAATCATTTTGGGGACTCAAACCCATACGAGGACTTGCCTCGAATGGAAATTTATACATACGATTTAGATAAAAATTTTCCGTCATATGTTGATTTGGAGGATTCTGCATTCAACTTTAAAGAATTTTTCCGCACATGGACAGGCGATGTACAAAAAGATTATCAGCATATGCCCTCAGATGCCCATATAGGGGATTTTGTGCATAAGAAGGACGTAAATGCTTTTCTTAATTTGCTCACGGATAGCAATAAAAATAGCAATTATCCCTTTTCTACGGAAGCTTCTCGGTCGTTTTTCCGGCATACGCTGTGGATGCTTCCTGGAGTTAAAGAAGCCAAGGCCTTAAGCCAACTCCTTCGGGAACATCCCCTTTTCGGAAATAGTCAGTTTTTCAAAATTGTCAATGTAGCTGGGGATGGAGATGAAGAACAAGAATATACAGAAGCTTTGGCAAATGTGCGTGCGGCCATAGGGGAAAACCCGGACGATCACTATTCCATCACTCTTTCTTGCGGGCGTTTAACTACTGGGGTGACCGTACCGGAATGGACGGGCGTATTTATGCTGGCGGGGTCTTTTTCTACCTCTGCGGCAAACTATATGCAAACTATTTTTAGAGTACAGACACCGGCGAATATCAATGGCCGCATGAAAGAGCGTTGCTGCGTGTTTGATTTTGCGCCAGACAGAACTTTAAAGATGGTTGCAGAAGCAAGCCAAGTTTCCGCTTCTGCTGGCAAAACTACTGCTAATGATCGTGTTTTAATGGGGCAATTTCTTAATTTTTGTCCTGTTATTGCTGTTGATGGTAGCAAGATGTCAGCATATCATGTATCTACATTATTGCAGCAACTTAAAAAAGCATATACTGACAGAGTTGTAAAAAATGGTTTTGATGATAAACACTTGTATAATGAAAATTTGCTCAAATTGAATGCACTGGAATTGGAAGATTTTGAAAAACTCAAAACAATCGTCAAAAACGCTAAACAACCACGTAATGCGCAGAACGAGCTAACAATCAATGACATGGGATTTACAAATGAGGAATATGAAAAATTAAATAAAATAGAACGTAAACCCAAAAAAGAGTTAACACCCGAAGAAAAAGAATTTTTGGAAGAAAAAAAGAAAAAGCAGGAAAATGCACGTAAAGCAATGGCTATTTTACGGGCTATTTCCATTCGCATTCCTCTTTTAATTTATGGTGCTGATGTAAATGCTGAACAAGAAATCAATGTCGAAAATTTTGTGGATTTAATAGATGATCACTCTTGGAATGAGTTTATGCCGCAAGGCGTCACAAAAGAGGTATTTAAAAAATTTAGCAAATACTATGAGCAAGACGTCTTTATCGCGGCCGGAAGGCAAATTCGCGCTCTTGCCAAATCTGCCGATTCCTTGGCCCCCACGGAAAGGGTGCAAAAAATTGCCGCTTTATTTGAAACGTTTAAAAATCCGGATAAAGAAACGGTCCTTACTCCTTGGCGGGTGGTCAACATGCATTTGGGTACGTGCTTGGGTGGATATAATTTTTATAATGAAACGTTTTCTTCTTTGCTTGATGAACCTCAATTTATTGACCACGGGAAAGTTACCGCTTGCACAATGGCCAATCCTCAGGCAACTGTTTTAGAGATTAACTCTAAAACAGGTCTTTACCCTCTTTATGTGGCATATAGCATTTATCGTGCCAAATTAAACCACTTGCCCCGGCAGCAACATACCTTGGAAACACAAACTCAATTATGGCAAGATACAGTGCAAAATAATATATTTATTCTCTGCCAGACTCCTATGGCTAAGTCCATTACCCAAAGAACTTTATTGGGCTATAAATCTGGCAAAATAAATGCACATTATTTTGAGGATTTGATTAATCAGCTTAAAAACAAATCGGAACAAGTCCGTAATAAAATTTTAAAGGGCAGCTTTTGGGATAGAGAGGAAACAAAAATGAAATTCGATGCTATTGTGGGCAATCCCCCATATCAAATTGAAAAGGGGGCTGGTGGAAACAATGATGCTCCGTGTTTTCAATATTTTGTGATACAAGCACAAGATTTAAATCCTAAATATTCTTCTTTGATTATTCCTGCTAAATGGTTTGCTGCGGGTCGAGAAAATCTTTTAGGACAATTTAGACAAGATATGCTTAACAATAAGCATCTTAGAAAACTGATTACCTTTACTGATGCGAAATTTTTATTTAATAATGTTGAGATTAAAGGAGGGCTTTGTTTTTATTTAATGGATTTTTCCTACGCAGGTCCTTGTCAATATACTTTATATCAGGGCAATTTGATAGAAACAGTAAGTCGAACTTTAAATGATTTTGATATTTTAATTCGTTTCCCTATCTTAAATCAAATCATAAAAGATGTGTTTACTCGTATAAAAAATAATAAAAAAACGGTGGAGAGTATTGTGTCTTCGGATACTCCATTTAATATTTCTTCAAATCCTGAAACAAGTAAAAAAAATCCGATAAAAATATATACGGAAACTTCTTCTACTCATAATACAATGTGTTTTTACATTACGAAAGCCAAACGGCAGGTTGGCTTTATTGATGCTACAAAAATAACTAAGAATACTAAGGATATTAATAAATATAAAGTTTTCATACCTGGAGGATATGGAGCCGGAGAAAGTTTTCCTCACCAAATTTTAGGGCAACCAGAATATGCTCCACAGAACTCGGTATGTTCTCAGTCATATTTATATGTTCCTTTCAATACTGCACAAGAAGCTAAGTATTTTATTAAATATCTAAAGACAAAGTTTTTTAGGGCTTTGGTTAGCGCTGTTAAAATTACGCAGTCGGCGCCTAATAGAGTATATAAATTTGTTCCTATCCAGGATTTTTCTGACAAATCCGATATTGATTGGTCCCAATCAATTGACGATATCAATCGGCAATTGTATAAAAAATATAATTTGGACAATAAAGAGATAGGTTTTATTGAACAAATGATTAAACCCATGGAGTAAAAACGTCGCAGACATTGTTGTGCGGGGCCCTGTTTTCGTGCGGAAAAGTTTTGAAAAGCATTTGTTTTTCTGTAATTATTTTAGTTATGATAAATAATATACTTTTCTGCTTGATTTGGAGGAAACATGCCTTCTTCTCCCCGCAAAATTGCTTTAGTTACGGGTGCCAGCCGCGGTATCGGGCTGGCCATAGCCAAACAGCTGGCTCAGGACGGATTTGACATTTGGCTAAACTATCATTCCAACCACGCCGCTGCACAAGCCGCCCAAAAAGAAATAGAGTCCTTCGGCGCACAATGCACGTTGCTCCCCTTTGACGTAGCCGACGGTGCCGCCGTGCAGGCTGCGCTGAACCCTTTGCTTAAAGAACACACCCCTTATGCCTTGGTAAACAATGCCGGCATACGCAAAGACAATTTGCTTCTTTTTATGCAGGACCAAGAATGGAATGCCGTGCTTTCCACCGTTTTGGGCGGGTTTTATCAGGTGACCAAAACCGTGCTGGCTTCCATGGTGTATGCCCGACGGGGGCGCATTGTCAATATCGCCTCTGCCGCGGCGCATGCGCCGGTGCCGGGGCAGACCAACTATTCAGCCGCCAAAGCCGGTTTGGTGGGCGCCACGCGCAGCCTGGCGGCGGAAGTGGCCAAGCGCAATGTGCTGGTCAATGCCGTATCCCCCGGGTTTATTGAAACGGACATGCTGGAAGGCCTGCCCATAGACAAAATTTTGCCCCTCATTCCGCTGCACCGCCTGGGCAGACCGCAGGAAGTGGCGGCCATGGTGTCTTTTTTATGCTCGGAAAAAGCCTCCTATATTACCGGGCAGGTATTTCAGGTAAACGGCGGCATTTGCATGTAGGCCCGCTTGTCAATGGGAAAAAAGGGCTAAATTGATATAATACAAATATGGGCGATTCAAATACGGTTGTTATCACCGGTATGGGGGCTGTCAGCCCCTATGGCCGCGGCGTAGAAACATTTTGGGACGGGTTGCTTAATGCCCGCCCCTGCATGCACACCGTGCCGGAGCTGGAAGCCCTGCCTTTGGTGCAGACCAAAGTGGCCGCCACCGTCCCGCCAGAAGATTATTCCTTTATTGCGCGCAAATATCGCCGCGGCATGAGCCGCATGGGCCTGTATGCCTATTGTGCCGCGCAGGAAGCCTTAAAACAAGCCGGTTACGACCAAGCGCCTGCGCATTTGGGCTTTTTTATGGGCTCTACGCTTAACAGCATTTCCGTATGGCTGGAGCTGGCTTCTTACAGCCAGGGTGCCCATTTGGAAATGATAAAAACTTCCGACTTTTTGCAAATCATGAACCATTCCCCGCTGGCGGGCGTGTGCCAAGCACTCAAAATTAACGGCCCTGCCATGGGCAACAGCGAAGCCTGCGCCACGGGGTTAATGAACATTGGCCTGGGGTTTATGGCCATTCGCTCGGGGCTGGTAAGCCAAGCCCTGTGCGGAGGAACGGAAGAATACCACCCCATGTTCAGCGCCTGTTTTGACATTATGCAGGCCACGTCCAAAAACGCCAACGATTGCCCCGACACGGCCTGCCGTCCTTTTGACAAAAGCCGCACCGGTTTGGTGGTGGCGGAAGGCTGCGGGCTGGTGTTTATGGAAAGTAAACAAAGCGCCTTGGCGCGCGGGGCCACGGTGCTGGCGGAAGTATTGGGTTTTTATGCCAATACGGAAACGGAAAACATGGCTTTTCCGTCCGCGCTTACGCTGCAGCGCTGCATGCAAGGGGCGTTGGACGCCTGCGGCGTGCGGCCCGAACAAGTGGATTTATTAAATGCCCACGCTACGGGCACCATCGCAGGCGACATTGCCGAAACGCAAGCCGCCCAAGCGGTATTTGGCCCGCAGCTGCGCATTAACAGTTTAAAAGGCCATATCGGCCACACCATGGGTGCCAGCGGCAGCCTGGAAAGCATTGCCTGCGTAAATATGCTTGCGCGGCAAACGGTGCTGCCCACCAAAAACCTGTGCCAGCCCGACGAACGCTGTGCGGCGTTGGCATACCAAACAGCCGTGCAAAAAACGCCGCTTCGCATTGTGCTTAAAAACAGTTTTGCCATCGGCGGAAACAATTGTTCCTTATTGCTTAGGAGGCCAGAGTGATTACCAGAGAAGAAATTATTAAACATACCAATGAAGCGTTGGAAAAAGAATTTGAATTCCGCGCCGAACAGCTTGTCCCGTCCGCCCGCTTGCGCGACGACCTGGGCCTGGACAGCCTGGACGCGCTGGATATGGTGGTGGTGCTGGAACAGCAGTTTGGCGTAACCCTGCGCCAAGGCTATGACCTGCGCACCATTATCACCTTGGAAGATTTATACAACTTTATTGAAAAAATTGCCCGCGAACACAACAAATAATATGGGCTGGCTGCGCTGTTATTTTAATACGTTTTGTTTGGGTGGGGCGGCGTTGTGCTGGCTGTTTTTTTCCACGCTGGTTGCGGCGCCGTTTTTGCTGTTGTGCGCCGACAAAACGGGCACGCGGGTGCGCAAATTTGTGTTTTTTCAGTCCCGCGGCATTATGCGTTTTATGCGCTGGGCCAGCAGCGGCTGGCAGGTGCAAACGGCACCCGTGCCTGCGGGCAGCCGCGTGATTGTGGCCAATCACGCTTCGGCGCTGGATTTATATACCGTCAGCCTGTTTGGTTTTGATAATGTGGTGTACGTGACCAAAGAGTGGGTGTTTCGCCTGCCTTTTTTTGGCTATATCATGCGGGCCGCCGGCTATATAGACGCGGGGCACACCACCCCGCAGGAAATGCTCTCGCGCTGCCAAGAGGCGGTCAAAAACGGTTGTGATATCGTGTTTTTCCCGCAAGGGTCGCGCAAAGACCCGCAAGCCCGTTTTAAAAGCGGGGCCTTTTATTTGGCCGAACAGCTGCATTTGCCCGTGGTGCCGCTGGCCATTGCCGGCACGCAGCAAATGTTGCCTGTGGGGCAGTGGCACATAAAGCCTGCGCGCATTGTGCTTAAACTTTTTCCGGCCGTTTACCCGCAGGATTTTACCGGTCCGCTGGGCCATTTGCATATGGCGCAAAGCGTAAAAAAACAAATTATGTCTTTTGTAAATAAGGAGAATAACGCATGAAAAAACTGTGCTTTGTTTTATTTTTGGGTATGTCGGCTTTGACGGGTTGCCGCACTTTTCCGCCGGTGCAAAACATTGAACATCAGTCTGTCTCGGCCCAAAATGTGGCCGCGGTGGAAAAGGCCATTGAAGTGGGGGCTGCCAATAAAGGTTGGGTGGTCACCAAAGTGCGTGACGGCTTGATGGAAGCCACCCTTAACATTCGCGCCCATCAGGTGGTGGTGGAAATCCCTTACGGGGCCGATTATTATTCCATTTTGTATAAAACCAGCACCAACCTGCGCTATAACGAAAAAAAGGGCACCATTCATCCCCGCTACAATACGTGGATTATTTATTTAAACCGTTCCATCAGCGCCGCGTTGGCCGCCCAATAAGCTATGCAAACTTTTCCGCCCGTTGACAGCCTGTTGCCGCATCGCCCGCCCATGCTGTGGGTGGATCGGATTTTGGACGTGCAAGGCGCCGCCGGCAGCGCGCGTGCCTTGGTGAAAGCGGACCATTTGTTTTTGCGGCAGGACGGCACCCTGGCGCCGGAAGCCTATTGCGAGCTTATTGCACAGGGCTTTGGCGCGTGTGAGGCCTACCGCCGCATTAAACAGGGGCTTAGCATAAACGGCGGGGGATATTTGGTCAGCGTGCGGGATATGCAGTGCCTGGCGCTTGCCCGTGCGGGCGACGAACTGACGGTACGCACGGAAAAAACGGACGAGTGTTTTGACACGTATATTGTGCAGGGGCAGGTTTTTCGGCAAGAAGAAAAACTGGCCCAGGCGGTTGTGTATATTTATATGTGGCAGGGAAAGGAGCCCCCGAAACTATGAAAAAATATGCCTTAATTTTTGCCTGTGCTGTGGCGGCGCTGGCGGCCTTTGCCCAAGAAGGGGCGGGTTTATTGGCCCATTATGCCGCGCGCATGGCGGAAGTGAAAACCCTGCAAAGCGATTTTGCCGAAGAGAAACACCTTGCCCTTCTCAGCGAGCCTTTAGAAAGCCAAGGCCGCCTGGCGTTTGACAAAACCACCCGTCAGTTGCGCTGGCAATATCAAACCCCTTTTGAAAACGGTTTTTTAATTACGCAGACCGGCGTGTTCCGCCTGCAAGGCGATAAAAAAGAAGCCGTCAAAAATGCCATGGGCCGCATGATGGCCGCCCAAATGTTGGTATGGCTGACGTTGGATTTTGATTCTTTGCAAAAAGATTATCAAATTATGCTTAACGGGCAGGAAATCACCTTTGTGCCGCGTTCACAGCAAAACAAGGCGGTCAAACAAATTACCGTGCTGGTGGACGACAAAAACCCGCAGCTGGTGCGCCAGGTTACTTTGCAGGAGCCGGGGGGAGACTTTGTGGTGTGGAAGTTTTCCAACACGCGCTTAAACCAGCCGCTTCCGCAAGGGGCCCTGTTATGAAATCGTCCCGCGCGCACCTTAAACTGCTGCTTGCTGTGCTGGCGGCAGGGCTGTGTGCGTGGGGGGTGCTCCGCGGCCCGCTGGAGCAGGACATACAGGCCCTTGTACCCAATGCGCTTAAACAGGCGCTGTCTCTTTTTCAGCATTCTCCTTTAAGCCAAAAATTGCTGGTGTTTGTGCAGGCACCCTCGGCCGTGCAGGCCACCCAAACGGCCCAATGGCTCGGGCAGCAGCTGGCGCAGGAAAAACTTGTGCAGCCGCAAGTGCAGCCGAATGAAAATATTTTTTCTTTATTGCTTAGCGCTTTGCCGGCTCGTTTTGGCGTGCAGGACCAAGCCGCGCTGGAAGAGACCCTTTCCCCGCAGGGGATAGACCGCCAGCTGGCCCAAGCCAGAGAGCAGTTGTTTTCGCTTGAAAGCATGGCGGTAAAACAACGCCTGCCGCTGGACCCGTTTAACTTAACCTCGCTGATGATGGCCAAATGGGCCCGCTTGGGGGAAAATACCCAAACGCAATATCAGGGGGGATTTTTATCTAACGAAGAAGGCACCCTGCAAGCCGGCGTGTATGATACGCCTGCGGTGTTGGCCGATGTTGGGGCCGCCCAACGCATACAGCAAACGTTTGCGCGCTTGCAAAAAGAACTGCCGGCGGGGGTGCGCATCTTTTTTATGGGCGGTCTGCGCTATACGTGGGAAAATTTTTCCGTCATCAAGCGCGACCTGGTGCTTATTTCGCTGTTGGGGCTTACGCTGCTGGCAGCTTTGTTTTGGTGGCTTTTCCGCTCCAAACGGGCGATACTCATTTATGTACTGCCGCTTTTGGTGCTGCCGCCGGCCGCTTTGATTACCCAATGCGTTTTTGGCCGTTTAAGCGGCATTACGCTGGGTTTTGGCAGCGTGGTGGCGGGCCTGTCGGTAGATTATGCCATTTACGTATATTTTGCCTTGCAGGCTTCTGCCGGCACGCAGGCGCATACGCTTTTGCAAATACGCAAGCACTTGTTGTGCAATTTTTTAACCTCGGCGGTTTGTTTTGCCGCTTTGCTTTTTTCTTCCATAGAAGTGTTTAAGCAAATAGCCGTTTTCGGCATGAGTGCGCTGGCGTTGGCTTTAGGGGCGGCGCTGTATATTTTGCCGGCTTATTTTTCGGCCGCTTCTGCCGCGCCGCGCCGCACCGTTTCCTGGCGGCTGAAACCCTTGGCTTTTTGGCCGGCGTGCCTGGTCTGCGTGTGTCTGTTGGTTTTTGGGGCGTGGGGCGTGCAAAAGACGGTTTTCAGCCACGGGCTGGACTCGCTTAACTCCGTCTCTGCTTCTTTTGCGCAGGATAAACAACTGGCCGACCAATTGTTTTCCGCCAACGAGCAAGCCTTGCTTTTTGCCTTGGGCCCCACGGCCGATGAAGCCTTGGCGCAAAATGAGGCGCTCTCTGATCTTTTGCCCGCACCGCTGGCCGTGAGCGGGTTGTTTGTGTCGGCCCGCACCCAACAGGAAAACCAAACCCGTTGGAACGGCTTTTGGTCTCCTGAGCGCATGGCCCGCACGCGCCGTTTGCTGCAGGAAAAAGCGCAAAAAAACGGTTTTCAGGCGGCGGCTTTTGAGCCGTTTTGGCAATGGCTGCCGCGTTCTTTGCAGAGGGAAAAGGTGGATTTTTCTTCCTGGTATAACCCGCTGGTGCGTTTAGACGACGGCTCCTACGCCGTGGTCAACATAGTGCCCGATGACCCCGCCTACGAGCAAGCCGCGGCAAAGGCTCAGGGCGTGTTCGTGTCGGTGCGGCGCCTGCAAAACCAACTGACGCAGGCCGTTAAAAAAGAAGCGCTGTGGGTGGCTTCTTTGGCGTGTGTATTTAATTTATTGGCGGTGTGGGGGCTGTTCAAACGGCTAAAAGAAGCCCTGCTTTGTTTTATTCCCGTGGTGCTGGGCGGGTGCGTTTTATTTGGCGTGCTGGCCTTAAGCGGGGTGCAGGTTAATTTGTTTGGACTTATTTTTCTGCCGCTTTTGGTGGGGCTTGGCATAGATTACGCCATTTTCCAGCTGATGAAGTACCGCGCCGGTCAAGCCGCTTCGGCCGTGTACCCCGTGCAGGCTTTGCTGGCGGCGGGGCTTTCCACGCTGGTGGGCTTTGGCGTATTGGTGCTTGCCCGGCATGCGGTGCTGTTTATGATGGGGCTGTGCGCCTTAATCGGCATTGGCGGTGCGGTGGCGGCGGCGGTGTGGGTGCTGCCGGCATTTTTAAAGAGGTACGTATGAAATATTTTTGGGTGTTTTTAGGCGCTGTATGTTTGGCGGGGTGTTCGGCTGCGGTGGTGTATGAGCCGGCCCAGCCGCAGCCCATTTTGCTTGCGCAAAGTGCCGTGGCGCGCGGCGTGCTGGAACCGCAGGGCCTGGCCTTTACGCTTGTCAGCCAGTATCAAGCCGGCACGGCGCGGGTGCTGGTGTTGGGCGAGCCGCTTATAAAGCTGGCGGATATGACAGTGTCTGCCAAGCAAATCCGCGTGCATTACCGTGCGCCGCGTCTGCCCAAGGCGCTGGTGCGCCAATGGGGCGAGCTGGTGCAAAAGCATTTTTTGACGCCCTGCCCGGACGCACATATGGTGCAGCCGCTTGGGCGCAAAGACTGCTATTTTGAAGTGCAGGTAAAGGGGGGCGTATGTCCATAGAACAAGCGGTGCAAGCGTGTTTTTGCACGGCCGACGAACAAGGTTTTGTGTATCACATTACGGCGGATTTTCCGGCTTTTAACGGCCACTTTAAAGACTATCCCGTGCTGCCTGCCGTGGGGCAGCTGGCTTTGTGCACAGACGCGGCCTGTCGTTTTTTAAAAAAACCGGTGCAGCTTGCCGCGGTTAAACGGGCCAAGTTTGTCAGCCCCGTGCAGCCCGGGGTGTATATGCGCATTTGTTTTTCCGTCCGCCCGGACGGCCTGCTGGCCGTGCAGCTTTTGGAAGACAAAACGCCTAAAAAAATCAGCCAGCTTATTTTGCAGTTTACGGATAAAACCCAATGAAAAAATATATTTATTTTAAACAGAACCCGGGGGATCCGGCCCCGCTTGAAAAGTCGGTTTTTCACAAGGTGCGTTTTCACGAAATAGACGCCATGAAAATTGTTTGGCACGGCCATTATGTGGCCATGTGCGAAGACGCCCGCATGGCCCTGGGCGACGCCGTGGGCCTGGGATATGGCGATTTTTACAAACGCGGCATTTTGCTGCCGGTGCGGCAAATGCACCTGGACTATTTGGCCCCGCTTTGCTATGGGCATACCTATGAGGTTAAAGCCCGTTTGTTTTACAGCGAAGCGGTGCGCCTGAATGTGGACTTTACTATTTTAGACGAAGCCCAACACGTTATGGCACGCGGCTATAGCGTGCAGCTGCTGACGGATAAAAACCAACAGGTGCTTTTTGAGCGTCCGCCCTTTTACGAAGAAATATGCCAAGCCTGGAAAGCGGGGAAAATAAAACTCCCTTAAAATTTTTGGTGCTTATCGCCCATTATAACCACACCGGCACCTTGCGCCGGGTGGCACAGGCCTGCCGTGCCGTTTGGCCCGAAGTGCTGGTGGTGGACGACGGCAGCCAAGAAGACGTAACACCCCTTTTGCAGGGCCTGCAGGTGCACCTGCTTCGGCAAGAAGTAAACCAAGGCAAAGGCTGCGCCATTTTAACGGGGGCGGCCTGGGCGGCCCGGCACGGCTTTACCCATATTATTACCATAGATGCAGACGGTCAGCACCTGCCGCAGGAAATACCGCTTTTTGTCGCCCAAGCGCACCAAACGCCCGACGCGCTGATTATCGGCGTGCGCCGCTTTGACCAATCGGTGCCGGCTTCTTCGCGTTTCGGGCGCAAGTTCGGCAATTTTTGGGTGCGGGTGCAAACCGGCAAAACCGTGCGGGACATTCAAAGCGGCTACCGCTGCTATCCGGTGGATATGCTGCGCGTGCTGCACGTGTGGAGCAAACGCTACGCCTTTGAGGTGGAAGTGGCCGTGCGCGCCCTGTGGGCCGGCTTTGCCGTGCAGGAAGTGGACGTATCCGTCCATTACGGTGCGGAGCGCATTTCCCATTTCAGCAAATGGAAAGACAATTGGCGCTTAACGGTGTTAAACACCTATTTGACCATGCGTTCCATGCTGCCGCTGGCACACCGCCAATATGTGCGCCAAAACGGGCATTGGGTGCCCCGCCCCTACGGGCAAACGCTAAAAGACAATTTGCTTGAGCCGGGCAGCACACTGCGCAATGCGCTCTCGGCCGCGTGGGGCATTTTTTGCGGCACTATTGCCTTTCCGGGCTTGCGCCAGGTGTGGCTGTTTGGCGGGGCCGGGTGGTGGAATTTGAACCGCTTGGTATGTGTGGGCTTTGAAAAATTATGCGTCGGCCCTTTTGTGCCCGCTTTATGCATAGAGGCGGGCTATTGGCTGCGCCACGGGCAGTTTTTAACCGAGTTTAACCTCACCACGCTGGGCCGTCAAATCGGCCAGCGGGTGTGGGAATGGATATTGGGCTCTTTGGTGCTGGCGCCGCTGTTTGCGGTAATTGTTTTTTGCGTGGTGGCGCTGGCGGGGCTGATACTGCGCAGGAGTTTGCATGAACACGCTTAAGCAAAATACAGGCAAAAGCCTGGCTTCCCGCTGGAAGCACCGTTTTATGTATGGGTTGATTGCCGTGGGGGGCAGGGCCGTGGCGTATTTGTTTTTATACCCGCTGGTGCTGGCGTATTGTTTGCGCAAAGACGTGCGGGACAAATCCCGCGCCTACATTATGCGGCGTTTTGCGCCCCAAAACGGCTGGCAGTTTTTTAAGCATACCTTTCGCCTGAACCTGACGTTCGGGCGCAGCCTGGTGGAGCGGGCCGCGTGGGGCATTTTGGGGCAGGGCACTTTTGTGACGGACGAAACCATGCGCCACACCTGCCAAGAACTGCTTGCCCAAGGCAAAGGGCTTTTGCTGCTTACGGCGCATGTGGGCTGTTGGCAAAGTGCGGTGAACTGTATGCAATTTTTAAATAAGCCCATGCACGTGCTGTATTACCATAACCCGAAAGACAACGACAAAACCGTGGCGGAGCACCGCGGGCAGAAAGCCGCGTTTGATTTTATTAATCCGGCCGGGCCGCTGGGCGGCGTGGTGGAAATGATGAGCGCGCTTAGAAAAGGGGAGATTGTCTGCGCCATGGCCGACCGCGTATTTGGCAAAGAAGACAACAGCCTGCCTGTGTCTTTTTTGGGCGGCCAGGTGCGCGTGCCCTACAGCTTTTACCGTTTGGCCGCCGTAACGGGGGCGCCGGTGGTGCTGGCGTTCTTCCCGTGGCAGGGGCGCGGGCGGGTGGCCAGCTGGGTGTTTGCCCCCATGCACGTGGCCGACAAAGGCCCGCACAAAGAAAACTACCTGCCGTACGCCGAACAATT
>CALUQA010000015.1 GCA_944322775.1 uncultured Elusimicrobiales bacterium | reverse complement strand
AGGCGTTTGTGCTGCGTTTGCCGGTGGAAAAATTTTTTGGCGTGGGCAAAGTAACGGCCCAAAAAATGCACGAGCTGGGCATTTTTACCGGGGCGGACTTACGGCGGGCGCCTTTGTCTTTGCTGGTGCGCCGTTTTGGCAAAATCGGCCAAATTTATTACGATTTTGCCCGCGGTAAAGACGAGCGGGAAGTAATTTCCGTGCGGGTGCGCAAATCGCTGGGGGCGGAAGAAACGTTTGCGGCCGACAGCGCGGATATGACTTTTTTAACGCAGCAGCTGCAACTGGTCTGCCATAAGGTTTGGCAGCGCAAAGAAAGAAGCGCTTTTGAAGGCAAAACAGTGACCTTAAAACTTAAATTTGCCGACTTTAAGCAAATCACCCGCGCCCGCAGTTTGCCTGCGGAAGTTCCTTCGGAAAAAGTATTGTTTGATACCGCATTGGATATCCTCAAACAAGTGCCTTTAAAAAAACGCCGCATACGTCTTTTGGGCGTAAGTATTTCCAATCCCCCCCACCAGGCAAAAAGTGGCCAATTGCAATTTGATTTTTAGTTTAGAAGGTTGTTGCTCCCGTATTTAAGATGTTGTCTGTTTCTTTTTTCCTTCTGCACGCAGGCTTATCTTTTTGTGTATGTAGCTAATCCGGCAGTTCCTCAGAACGTAGTGATATTTTTTATAAGGCTTTGGCAGACGATCAAAATAAATCCAATACCAATGTGTATAAACAGGATTGCACCAATAGAAATTTCTTGCATTTCTATTTTATTTTTGTTACATTTATAAACAGGAAAGAATTTTTCCTATTTATTGTCTTTTACAAAACCTCTTATCTAGGAGATTGCATGAAAAAAGCCTTTACCTTGACGGAATTGCTGGTCGTCGTGATTGTGCTGGGTGTGTTGGCTTCTGTGGCGGTGCCAAAATTTTCCCGCGTATTGGAAACACGCAAAACAACGGAAGCGGAAGATATTTTTGCCGCTGTACGCACAGAGCAGGAAAACAGATGCATGCTCGGCAAAACGTATCAGACCGATAAAAGCAAAGTGCAAATGCTTTCGTCGGTTACCGGGAATAATTATCAATATAATTTAACGGAGCAGGGCATTACCGCCAGCTCTGATAAAGGATATCAGTTAAAAATGTTGTCGTATAAAGACGGCTCCATTTGCTGTGAAGGAGCGTATTGCGACAGCTTAAATAAAAGTTATGTGCCTTGTTCTTCCGTAACGGTGGCGGCGTATGATGAATGCGCGGCCGAAATAGCCGCTCCGGAACCGGAACCAGAACCGGCTTGTGACGACTGCACCTGTGAAGAATATGCCCAAGCGCATGCGGAAGAATGCGGGCTGATTAAATGTGACGATAGCCACAAAGAAGGCGAAAAGTATGAAAGCCCTTGTACCTGCGGTAAATCCACCGGACGTTGGCATTGCGGAGCCGATACGAAGTATACATGGACACAAGTGACGGAAGTAGCATGCAAAAATATGCCTTCCTCTATGAAAAGACCCTGCGATGATGGTGCTGGCACCCAAACGATGACAAATACCTGTGTAAACGGAGAGTGGGTGTCGTCGGAATGGAGCGAATGCGTGCCGAATAAAACATGTGACGAGCCGGATACCGCCAACGGTTGCGCCAGCGGCACAAAATGGGTATGTTCTGGCGTAAATAAAGGTTGGTGCTGGAAGAGTACTTGGAATGAAAAAACCTGTTCTTGGAGCACAGCTGATACATCCAGTCTGCCAACATACTGTTCTGCGACCATTCATGAAGGTAACCCTAATGCCTGGTATTGCACTTGCGAAGGAGACCCAGAGGAAGAAGAACAATATAACTATGTCTGGAGACCTATTTGGACGCAAACGCTATTGGGCAATAGTGATAGATTTGATCAGCCCTTGGCCCAAAATCTGAATCAGGCCTTGATGAAATGCACAGGCAATTATGTGCATTCTTGGGACGATTTGTCCAACAGATGTTCCAGCAGCAATCCATCTGGTAGCACCTGTACCCAATCCCAGGTTGGTTCTCAATGTGTGACATCCTTCGCTACAGGCGGCGTCTTTGGAACCGGTGTCTTAACCCAATTCTGCGAATTGAATGGCTATCAGAGAGGTTGTATTTCCCTTATGGCCTCTGTAAATCAACTGTGTGATGGTATGGCTTCCACCTCCGAGGATTGGATTTATGACCTGAAGAGTTCCGGAGCGGAGAGCCTGAATTTCTCCTCCGTCACGATGTATGAATGTGTGGCGGAGGCCAAATAAGTCTGTAAGTTGCATGCATGGCAACACAAAAAATATGTTTTTTACAACCCCGCTTTGCGCGGGGTTGTTTTTTTATTTGTCATAAAGGCGAAAGGCGTTTTTCCTTAGGGCAGTTTGCCTTGTGGCGCTGTTTTGAAGAGGCTTTGCAGAATATATGTTAAATGGACGTGTTGCCAAGCTATTTTCTTTTTGCTTAAATTTAAATAATTCACATTGAGGAGTATATAGAAATGTCCGCTAATTTGCCGCAAGTCTGGCTGGTCTGTGCTATGAACAAGCCGGAAATGTATAAAGAGTTTTTTACCGATAATCCCAACTGCAAAGAAGGCTATCACTTTGTATGTTACGATAACCGCACGGATAATCAGCCCATACCGGTGCGGTATAACGATTTTTTGGACCATGCTTTGCCGGCAGAAGGTTGGGTGGCTTTTTGTCATCAGGACTTTCGCTTAGATGAGGATATTCGCCCCACACTGCTTAATTTGTCCAAAGAGTGCATTTATGGCGTGGTGGGCACCAAAACGCTGGCCAAAAAGGCTTTTACCTGCAAAATTAGAGGCTGCAAATTGTTAAAAGCCTCTTTCGGCACGGATTTGTATACAGAATACGTCGGGCGCATTAAATGGCTTAGAAAAGACGGCAGCATTAAAGAACTGCACCGCCCCGCGGCCGAACCTGCCGAAACGGTGGACACGTTAGAACCGTGTTTTGTGCTGTTGCATACGGATTTAATACGCAAATATCAGCTGCGCTTTGATCCGTTTTTTGATTTTCACCTGTATGCCGAAGAGCTTTCCGTTCGGGCCCGGCTGCTTTACGGAGTGCAGAGCAAAATAATTAACCTGCAGAGCTTGCACTATTCCAAAGGTGGCAAAGACGAAAACTTTTATAACAAATACATTACTCTGGTGCGCAAATACCCAAATGAACTTTTTTCCACGATGTCTACCGGTATAGAGGATTTGCTGGTTATGCACCGTGCTTTAGGGTTGGATACTCCTAAAAAATACCGCAACATGCTGCTTATTCCGTAAAAGCGGCTCTTGCATAAAAAAGCTTACATATTAGGCCCTTGGCGCTAAAAAGCCGGGGGCTTTATTTTATTCGCGCGCGTGCGTTCGGTTTTCCCCCTTTTTTTCTTACCCTAAAATGCTACAATAAAGCTAACCATGTAAAGGGGTTTGAACGTGAAGAAACTTTCTTTTTCTTATTCTAAAATGGGCATGTATAAAGAATGCCCGCAAAAATATAAATTCCGCTATGTGCACATGCTGCCCGAACAGCCTAAATATTATTTTGCTTTCGGCTCTGCCTTGCACGAAGTGATGGAATACATTTACAACCCAACCAATCCTTCTTTCCCGACGTTGGAGCAAGCCTTGTCTTTCTTTAAAACCCATTGGGATAGCACCTCTTTTGACCAAAAAGGCTACGCTTCCATGGAAAAAGAAGCCCTCGGCTTTGCCGAAGGCCAGCGCATTATTACCGCCTATTACGGCAAACATGCCAACAGTTTTGCTCACCCGCTTTCGGTGGAAATGAAAAGCACCCTGGATATGGACGGGCTGAGCCTGATCAGCATTTTGGACCGCATTGATTATTTGGGCCAAGGCCGTGTGCGGATTTTGGACTATAAGACGGGCAAAACCGTCCAGCGGGAGCCGGACCAGCTGCTGATGTATCAAAAAGTAGCCGAAAACAGCCCCGCCGTGCTGCGCCTGGTGCAGCAGGCGGACCCGTCGGTAAAAGAAATTAAGGTGGAAAAGCTCAGCTTTTACCATTTGCCCACCTTGCAGGAACTTTCTTTTGAACGCGGCAGCGATAAAGAAATGTATGAATTTTGGCAAAGGGTTCTGGGCGTGGCCGACGAGATACGCGCCGGTAAATTTACCCCCCAGCCCGAAGAAAACAAATGCCGCTGGTGCGACTACCGCAACATTTGCCCCGTTTTTACCGGCAAGGAATACGACGGCCCCAGCGGTTGGGGCGCCAAAATCCCGCAGGCCTCCGCCCCCGTGCAAACCCATGCGCCCGCGCCGGCGGCGGCCCCTGCCAAAACGCCGGACGAAC
>CALUQA010000014.1 GCA_944322775.1 uncultured Elusimicrobiales bacterium | reverse complement strand
CCTTTAATCAGCACGCCGCGCCGCGCAGCCGCCCCAATGCCGCCAAAAAACCCCAGCGGCACCGAAAGCACCAACGCACACGGGCAGGATATGACCAAAAAGATAAGCGCGCGGTACACCCAGTCTTTCAACTGTGCGTCTGCAAACAGCAAGGGCGGCACAAAAGCCGTCACCAGGGCCGCCGCCACCACGGCAGGCGTGTACCAGCGGGCAAAACGCGTGATAAAGCGCTCTGTGGGCGTTTTTTTGGCGGAGGCATTTTCCACCAGTTCCAATATTTTGGCCACGGCCGAAGAGGCATACGGGCGCAGGGCTCTTATTTCCAGCTCGCCGTCCAGGGCAATCACGCCGCTGAGCAGTTCTTTGCCTTGCTGCGCGCTTACCGGCATGGACTCACCTGTCAGGGCGGAGGCGTCTATCATGCTGCTGCCTTTTACAATAACCCCGTCCAACGCCACGCGCTGGCCCGGTTTGACCAGGAATATTTCCCCCGGTTGCACTTCTTCAGGCTTTACTTCCATCCAGCCCGTTTCCTGCTTGACCAGCACGCTAAGCGGCGTAAGCTCCATCAGCGAGCGCACACTGCGCCGCGAGCGGTGCACGGCCCAGTCCAAAAAGAACTCCCCTATTTGGTAAAACAGCATAACGGATACCGCTTCGGGATATTCCCCCACGGCAAAAGCACCCACCGTGGCCAGCGCCATCAGGAAGTTTTCGTCCAGCCATTCCCCCTTAAGCACATTGCGCACGGCGCGGTAAATAACGTCTCCCCCGCAGATAACATAGGCAGCCACAAACAGCGGCACCTTCCAGGCAGGGGACGACGCATACAGCGCCGCCCCAAGCCCAACTCCCCCCAATAAAATTTGCGTCAGTTGTCTTTTCATAATTTCTCCCTACTCTCTTACGTGTTCCAACCCCTGTTTAAAAATGGATTCCACATGCGCGTCGGCCAAAGAATAAATAATCACTTTGCCTTCTCTTCTGCTTTTGACCAGCTTGGCCTGTTTTAAAATACGCAGCTGGTGTGAAAGGGCCGACTGGGTAATGCCCAAAAGCGCCGCCAAATCCAGCACGCACAATTCCTGCGTTTGCAGGGCAGACAAGATACGCACGCGCGTGGAATCGGCAAACATTTTGTACAAATCGGCCAGTTCATACAAAGTTTCTTCCGTCGGCATGCGTTTGGCCAGTGTGCGGGCTTGCGCCGCAGTCAGGTACAAAAAAGAAGGAACGTTTTCTTTGGTCATACATCCTCGCAAAGTATAATTTAAATAAACATATGAACAAGTGTTCATATATAGTATATAACCTTGTTCTTTTTTTGTCAAGATTTTTTGATTTAAAAATGGTCGCGAAAGTATCGTCGTAAAAAATACCAAAAAGAAGAAAGTCCTTTGTCTACAGCAGTAGGATTCCCCCTCTTTTTTGGGAAGGAAACTAGGCAGGAACAGTATTTTTATTGCACCGCGAATATGCGCACCTAAGGCGTTTTGGCACGTTTATCCGCCCCAGAAAGGGCTATTTAAGGCAATATTTGTTTCGCTCTTCAGTCCGCCGTCCGGCAGCTGTTTGGCTATGATATTTTTGGCCACGCGTGCTTGTACGCAGGCATAAAAAAGCCCCGCACAAAGCGGGGCTAGTTAAGCGGGAATATTATAATTTTTTAAGCAAATGCGCCACATGCTCGGTGGCGGTCATGGGGTCGGGCAAACCCAGCTTGGCATAATTTTCTTGCATGGTTTGCAAGATGGAGTTGTTGGCCGCATTCAAAATGCGGTCCATCAACGTATAAAGCTCTGCCTGCAACTGCGGCCCCTGCTCCACCAAAGCGGCACAGCCCACGCTTTGCAACACTTTGGCGTTGTAATACTGGTGATTGGCAGCCGCCGTCGGCAGCGGCACCAAAATGGCAGGCTTTTCACAATAAACAAGCTCGGCCAAGGTGCCCGCACCACTGCGGCAGACGGCCAAATCACAGGCGTGCATTAAGTCATAAATTTCATTGGAATAGGGCAATACTTTAACACGGCTTGTTTTGCCGTAGTGGTTGCAAATGCTTTGGTACCAGCGCTCGCCGCTGATGTGGATAAACTGCACATCGTCATTTTCCGCCACCAAGCGTTTGACGGCCTCAATAAGCGCTTGATTTAAGCCTTTGGCGCCTTGGCTTCCGCCAAACAAAAGCACGGTTTTATATTCGGGGTTTAACCCCAAGTTAGACAGCGTGGTTTTTTTGTCCACGGGTTCTGCAAACTCTTTGCGTATGGGGGTGCCCACCAGCACGGCATGGGGTAATTTTTCGTTGACGGGCAAACCCAGCAAAAACAAATCCGTCCAACGAGAGCAAATTTTGTTGGCAAGGCCGATTTTGGTGTTAGAGTCGTGCACGGCCGTTTTAATGCCTTTAAAATGCGCCACAAAAATGAGCGGAAAAGAAATATATCCCCCCGTGCCCAAGGCCACGTCCGGTTTAAACTCCTGCACGATGTGGCTGGTTTGAAAAAGAGCTTTAATAAATTTGAAGAAGAAAGAAATATAGCGCAGCGGATTAAACGAGCGCGGAAAAGAACAAAAATCAATTTCTTTATATTTCAGTTTATTGTCTTCCAGCACTTGGCAGGAAGGGTCGCCGCGGCGCACGATAAACAGCACGCTGCAGTCTTGCTTATTGAGCAGGCGCCCCAAAGAAAACCCGGGGTAAAAATGGCCGCCGGTGCCGCCGGCCGCGATGATGAAGCGTTTGTTCATAATTATCTGTTCCTGTTTTTATAATCGGTAAAATCGTCCTGCCGGCGAGCTTTGGGGGCGGCCTCGGTGGCGGCCAAATTTAAAATAATGCCCACCATCACCAGCGTCATAATGAC
>CALUQA010000013.1 GCA_944322775.1 uncultured Elusimicrobiales bacterium | reverse complement strand
TGTTGATGTGGAATGTGGCCAAAGACATTTTTTTAAACCGCCCCGTGATGGGGGCCGGGCTGGGAAACTTCCAGACCTCGTTTGCCCGCACGCAGCCCAAAACCTTGCTGGAACACCCCAACCTGCGGGAGTTAAAGACGCTCACCCAGTCGCCGCATAATGAGTTTTTCTTTCAGCTGGCGCAAGGCGGCATTGTGGGGTTGGGGCTTTTCCTGTTCATGTTTATGGTGCTTTTTTTGGAAGTGCACGATTTTGCCGCCCGCAAAAAAGAGGGGGACAAAAAGCAGCTTTTGCAGGCGCTGTTCTGCGGCATTTTGGCCATGCTGACCGACAATATGCTTAATATTTCGCTGCATACGGTGGTGCCGGCTTTTGTGTTTTGGTGGCTGGTCGGGGCCGAAGTAAGCGGCGTGGGGCGTGAAGAGCGCAGCGTGGAAATTCGGGCCAACCCCGTGACCAAAACGGTCGCCTTGGCCTTGTTGGGCGGCTGTGTTTTTGTGATCTTGTGGCAAGGGGCGGTACTTTCCAGCCAGTATCTGTTCTTCCGCGGGCAAAAACAACTGGCCCGCAAAAATACGCCCGCGGCCGAGGCCGATTTCGCCAAAGCCTTTGCCCTTTATCCGGCCAATACGGAAGCAGGCTTTAGGCTGGGCAATTTGTTCCTGTCCGAACAAAAATATGATAAAGCCTTGCCAGTGTATGAAAAAGCCATGTCGGCCGCGGCCTATTACGACCAAGTTTATTATCATGCCGCCTTGGCTGCACTGGGCGAAAACGACCACGCCAAAGCCGTGCGTTATTTGCGTGAAACCCTGCGTTTGGACCCGTTTAATTTGGGCGCGTATGAAACGCTGGCCGCTTTGGTGCAGCAAGACGTTATTTATGCCGATGAAGACACCATGTCTTTGTTGGAAAAGGGTTTACGTTTATTTCCTTATGACGCCAGCTTGTGGCATGCTGTGGGCGGCATTTATTTAAAACATGGCGAAACAGAATACGCCAAAACAGTTTATAAAAATGCCCTGACTATTGATACGCTGGACAAATCCATTCGCCGCAGTTTGGCTAAATTGTATGCAAACGATGAAGAAAAACCGGAAATTTTGACGCAGGCGCAAACGCTGCAGGGCTATTATGACCGCGTGCAAAATATGCAGGGTATGTCTAAAAGCAATTTGAAAAAATTGCGTACGCAGCTGGAAAGTTATGTGGAAAAATATCCGTCTGACCCTAACGGGCTTATTTTGCTGGCGCGTTATTTTGCTCTGACGGGCAACGATATAAAATCTAAAGAAATGTTGGAAGCCGTGTTGGCCAAAAGGCCGGACAATCTGTCGGCCAATTTGGCTTTGGCTTCCTTGCTGCAACAGGCAGAAGATGTGCCTGCTGCTAAGTATTATTTGCAAAATGCACTGTTTTATTATCCGGCCAACCGGACGGCGGCAAACCGTCTGAAGCGGCTGGAAAAATAAAGATAAATTTCCGTTTAAGCCGTAAACAGAACGGAAATAGGGCAAGTAAAAATAAAATTTCACTTGCCAGGTATCGGGCATTTATGCTTGAATAAATCCTACGGGGCGCGCGTACCCGTTACTTACGCGCGTAGCGTCTTTACAAAAAGGCGTAAATTGCTATAATTATCTGTGGGTTGTGCCAATTAAACACAAGGGGCAATAACAAGTCTATGAGAATGTTAAACGCGATGAAAGTAAAAATTTTGGTTGCGTTGCTGGTTCTGTCTTTGACGGGCGGCAGCGCCTTGTTTGCTGCGCCGTCTTCGGCCAAGCAACTGGAAAAAGGTATTGAACTGTACGAAGCCAACCGCGACAGCGAAGCCATGGATTATTTCATTGACGTGCTGGTGAACGGTTCCCGCACAGAAGTTGATGAAGCCAACAAATACATCAACTTGATTCATAACCGCATGGGCGGTATTCAAGACCCGGTGGAAGTGGACATCAACTTTAAAGAAGGCGAAGCCAAACGTTTGCAGCCGGGGCAAGATCCCGCCGTGCTGGAAGCGCAAATGGCTGCGGAAAATGCTCCTATTAAACAAGAAGTGGACAGTGTCGGTCTGACTTCTACGGCTGAACAAGACGTGGTCGCCATGACCCAGCAGGAAGCAGCCGAAAATGCCGCAGCCCAACAGGCTCTGCAAGAACAACAGGCTTTATTGCAGCAACAAGCGCAAGCAAGTGCTTTGGCCGCGCAGAAACCTTCCGTGACGGCAGAAGAACCGAAAGAAGAAGAAAATGCTTCTTCTACCTTTACGGACTTGTCTACCCCGTCGGCTTTAAAAGCCCGCCAAATTTATACGAGCCAAAAATTGGACAGCATGAAACAAGCCGTCATCGCCCAATTGAAAAAAGAAGAAGGCGTCCGTTTGTATTTCCGCGACGGATTGCCCGATGCCATTGACATCGACAGCGACGTGCTTTTTAACGGCTATAAATTCCGCCCCGAAGCTTTGCCCGTGTTGGACGAAATCTATACGCTTATGGCCTTAACGCAAGGTGCCGGATACATTATTTTGCCCCCCGGCTCTTATACCGACAACATTACGTTGGCCGGCATTCGCCAGGCGATGGCGTTGAACTCTTTCTTGGTACACAAAGGTTTGTCCTCCGGCAAAATCAGCTATAACATGGGTTTGTTTGATCAAGAACCTCCTGCCAAATTTGCCAATTTGGACGGTGTGTCTATCGTGTTTGATTTTGATGCGGATTTGCCCGCTTCTATGCCGCAGGCGGCTTCTGTTTCCAAATTGCCGATGCTGAGCATGGCCGTGGTTCCTGTGAGCAATGAAATTGACCCGGCCGCAGGCGAAGCGTTTGCCATTGATTTTTCCGTCATTGAAACGGCCGAACCTTTAGACAACTGGCTGTTCCAAGTGGTGCAGCATGCAGCCAACGGCGGCTATTATGTGGTGCGCCAGTTGGAAGGCTTTGCCCCTGTTTATCACCAGATTGTGTGGAACGGCCGCAAAGGCATCATCGGGCCCGAATTGGCCTGCGGCACCTACACGCTGGCTTTAACCGCCAGAGACGTAATGGGCGGTAAACGCACCATTCGCCGCCAGATTGAAGTGGCCTGCACCAATCAAAAACCGGTTGCAAAAGTAACCACGGAAAAAGAAAGCACTTCTTTAAATTATAAAACGGCTCGTTTGTGGAACAAACCCGCCCGCATTATGAAATCTGAACCGGCTGCTGCGCCGGAAGTGGTGGATCCTTTTGCCGCGGAAACACAGGCAACTGATGCCGCCAACGCTTATGCTGTGCAGAACTCCGGCGTGACGGATCCGTATGCCGCTTATGGTGCGCAAACGACAGCTCCTGCTGGCGGCGTAACCAATCCGTATGCTGCGCCGAACGCGGGCGTAACCAATCCGTACGCCACTCAGCAACCGGCGGGTGCGCAAACGTATACGCAGCCGCAAACACAAACGGCGGCCCCTGCACAAGGTGTAACCAACCCGTATGATATGCCGTACGAAGAATATGGCAATTAAAATTTAAGAAGAATTTATTGATATGAATAAATCTATAAATCTTGCAGATACGCTAATAGGCAAAAACATGAAAGCCCACCCGGACGCTTTGGGGCTGTATATTGGGCTGGATGAAATGTATATTGCGCAAAGTTCCCGCAAAGACGGAGGCATAGTGCTGGAGTCTTTGTTGCGGGTGCCTATTTCAGAAGTGGACGCAAGCAAATTAAAACCTTTGGAACTTAATGAAGGCTTTTTTGCAGAAAATAATTGGCTGGACGCGTTGACGAAAGTGGCTGCCAAGAAAAAATGGAACGACAATAAAGTGGTTGTATCTTTGGCACCGGCGTTTTCGTTATTGCGTCATTTCGTCATTCCTACACTTATTGAAAGAAAACATTGGAAAGAAGCTATTCCTCTTCAAGCGCGCAAGTATATTCACTTTCCGTTTGAAAAAACAATGTATGCCTATCATGTGTATGAATTTGAAACGGCTGCCACCAAGCAAAAAAGATTGGGTGTCATTTTTACCATGACCCCCAAAACCATCATTGAACGCTTGGAAAAAGGTCTTAAAAGCGTAGGGTTGGACCCTGTGGCTATAGAACCTTCGCCGCTTTCTTTGAGCCGCGCTTTTAGCGACAGCGACAAAGAAGCCGTAGATGATACGGGCCGTATTTATTCTTTCTTTGGAAAGGATTTGGCAAGCTTTGTTTTCACCAACCATAATGCCCCCGTGTTGTTGCGCGAGGTGGAAATATCCGGTTCTTCGCCGGTGGAACGGCGCCGTTTTGAAATTACCAATTGTACGGAATTTATTGCCAAACAGTTGGAAAAAGATCCGTTTGACGAAGCTGTCATTATGGGCTGCGATACGGACATTTGGCAGCCGCTTCTTGAAGCGGATTCCAAAAAACCGGTGCGCAAATGGAACTTGAGTGAGGTATATGGCATAGAAACCAAATCCGCAGGGGAAATTGCGGCTATTGGTGCCAGCATGAAGTTCTATGATGATAAAAGTCCGGATTTGGATTTTATCAAACGCAACCGCTTAAGCGATTATGAATTTAATGCCGGTTTAATGGCTTGGAAATTGGTGGGCGTGGCGTTGGTTATTGTCCTGCTGCTTATGGCTAAAGGCTGGTGGGGCGTGCAGGCGGAAAAGAGTGCCTTGAAAAAAGCCAAAAGCCAAAGCACCATTTCCGTGGCGGACTTTGAAGGGCTGACGGCTTCTCAAATTCAAAGCAATTTAAGCAAAATCAAAGCGCAAAATGCCAATTTGAGCAAGTTCATGACGAAGAACGAAATCACCCCGCTTTTGGTGGATTTGGTAACAGTTATCCCCGAGCCGATGTGGATTTCTTCTTTGTCCTATAAGGAAGAGTTCCCTGCCAAGAGTGGAGATGTTCGTTCTTTTTCCTTTGAAGGGTTTATCAAAACGGGCAATTCCGAGCAAGACTTGGTGGTAGGTAAACAATTCTATGATCAAGTGATTCAGCAACCGGCTATTAAACAATTGTGCGGCAATACGGCTGAAATCAAATATAAGGAATTAGCCGGGGACGGTAAAAAAGCTAATGACCCAAGGGTTGATGCTAACACGGGTATGCAAACTTCGTTTACCTTTACCTGTGCCAAAGGAGGTAGCACGCGATGAAAACCTCGTTGAAGACTCCTAATAAATTTGTTGAATCCGCCAAAAAAGGACTTAACGATATAAAGCTGGTAATGGAAGAAGGCAACTATAAGTTGTTTTTAAAGCAAGTTGTTGCCGTAATTGTTATTATCTTGCTTTACCGCTATGTCGGTGGTACTTTTGAAAATAAGTTAATTAATTTGCGCGGACAAATTGATGCCGTGCAGGCGCAGCGTGACAATGAAAAGGAATACCAGGCCAATAAGCAAAAACTGCTGGATTTGGAACCTCGTTTCCCGGATTTGTCTTCCAAAAATGATTGGCTTTTGCGCCAACTGGTGGCTATTTTCCGTGAGGCAAATATTTCGCCCACCTTGGGTTCTTCTCAAGCGGAAGATAACAGCAATGCTGCTTTTACGCTGGCGGCTATTCCCGTTACGTTTCAATCTTCGTTTGGGGATTTTGGCCGTTTGCTGGCCAGCATTGAAAATAGACCGGAATATTTGCGCATTTCCGAATTTTCATTGACAAAGGTATCTGAAAATTTAGGCCAAAATGAAATTAACATGCGCATTAACACTATTT
>CALUQA010000012.1 GCA_944322775.1 uncultured Elusimicrobiales bacterium | reverse complement strand
ACCATGCCTTCCACTATGCGCCGCTTGGCCGTGGTGCAGTTTTTCACCTGGGCAGCCTTTATGATTATGTGGGTGTATTTTACCCCCGGCATTGCCTCGGCCGTGTTTAATGCCGTGCCCGGCACCGCCGCTTATGAAACGGCCGCCAACTGGGGCAGCTCCTGCTTTGGCATTTACAACGGGGTGGCCTTTGTGTTTGCCTTTGCCCTGCTGTGGCTGACGACCAAATTTTCCGCCAAGTACATTCACATTGTGTGTCTGACCATTGGAGCCGTGGGGCTGGGCTCGCTGGGGCTGACGCTTTTTGGGCTTAAATTTACGCAAATGGGCCTAATCTTTCCCATGGTGTGCGTGGGTATCGCCTGGAGCAGCCTGCTGGCCATGCCTTATGCGTTGCTTTCCAACAGTCTGCCTGCGGAGAAAATGGGTTTTTACATGGGTATTTTTAACTTCTTTATCGTTATCCCGCAAATCTGCGTAAACCTGTTTTTCGGCCCCATTATGAAACATGTGTTGGGCGGCAGCGCCATTGCGGCCGTGGGCGTGGGCGGCATTAGTTTACTGTTGGCGGCTTTCTTCACTTTCTTTGTGCAAGACAAAACAGCCGTCACCAAGGCTTAAGGCAAAAGCATGAAAATATTTTTTCATATTCCGTATAAAACGGCCCCGGGCGAAAGCCTGTACGCCGTGTTGTTAATGCAGACGGAGCACGCGTCCCTGCGCCGCCGTATCCCGCTGCATTCCGAAGACGGACAGAACTGGCACGCCTGCACGGAGCTTTCCCCCGCACAAGGCAACGTTTTTTCTTACTACTACAAGGTAGTCAAAGAGCAAAAAACCGTACGCCGGGAGTGGCATGCTATCCCCCGTTTTTGTTTTTTAAACGGCCAAAACGACGTCTGCCATTTGTTTGATTTCTGGCGGGATTTGCCGCAGCAGTCTTGGCTGTTCAGCTCCGCCGTCACGCCGGCCAAAAACATACACCCCTATCACATCAGCCATGCACCGGTTATGCTGCGGGCCTTTTTCCCGGGCATTAACGCCGGGCAAAAGCCTTTTTTGTGTGCCGAAGCCGAGGCCCTGGGCCGCTGGGACCCGCAAAAAGCCGTGCCTCTCTTCCCCATAGGGGTAAACGAATGGGCAGTAGCACTTAACAAAGAATGGCTCTGCAATCCGTTTGTCTATAAATTTATTTTAAAAGACGAAAACGGCAATGTGCAGTGGGAACAAGGCCCCAACCGCACGTTGCAAGTGCCCGATTTTAAGAACGGAGAATGTTTTGTATATGGGGATTTGTGGCCGCAGTTCTTCCTGCCGCCCTACCGTGCCGCGGGGGTGGTGTTGCCCGTTTTTTCCATTCGCACCGAGCAAGACTGGGGCATTGGGGATTTCGGCTCGCTTAAAAAACTGACCGACTGGGCCGCCCTGACCGGGCAAAAAATGATACAGCTTTTGCCCGTCAACGACACCACGTTAACCGGCACCTGGCAGGACTCTTACCCCTACAACAGCGTCAGCGTGTACGCCCTGCACCCTATTTATGCCGATCTTTCGTCCCTGCCGCGGCTTTCTGCCAAAGAAGAAAAATATTTTCAGGACAGACGCCAACGCTTAAATGCACTGGAACAAATAGACTATGAGTCCGTCTATAAATTAAAACTGGAACGCCTGCGCATGGCCTACAAAGAACAAGGGCAGGAAATTCTCTCCAGCCCGCAGTTCAGGCACTTTTGGCAATGCCACAATACGTGGCTGGCGCCGTATGCCATGTTTTCGGCCTTGCGCGACCGCTTTGGCACGCCCGACTTTTCCACCTGGCCCCGGCACAAAACCTTTGCCGACAAGGACTTAAAAAAGTTCTTCGTTTCCGACAGCAAAGACCGCCAAAATGCGTATTTCTATTTTTACGTACAGTTTTTGCTGCACGAACAACTCTCCAAAGCGCACCACTACGCCAAAAGCAAACATATCGCACTTAAAGGGGACATTCCCATCGGCGTTTCCCCCCACAGTGCAGAAACATGGCAAACACCGGCTTTGTTTAATTTAAACACGCAGGCCGGGGCCCCGCCGGACGATTTTTCCAAAACCGGGCAGAACTGGGGCTTCCCCACCTATAACTGGGCAGAAATGGCAAAAAACGGCTACGACTGGTGGCGCAAGCGCTTTTTGCACATGTCTTTGTATTTTGACGCTTACCGCATTGACCACGTGCTGGGGTTCTTCCGCATATGGGAAATTCCGCTCCACGCCGTGCAAGGTCTGCTGGGGCAGTTCGCCCCCTCCATTCCGCTCAGCGCAAGGGAAATTTCTTTTGCCGGTCTGGCTTTCAGCCCGCTGTATTTGCGCCCGTACATCAGCCAAAAACTGCTGGACGAAACCTTTGGGGCTGAAGCCGAGTTCGTCAAGAAAACCTATTTGCAGCCCACGGCGGACGGCCTGTTTGCCTTAAAAGACGCCTATAACACGCAACGCAAAATAGAAGCCGCCTTTAAAGGCAAGACCGACCCGAACGCACAAAAAATGCGCGACGGTTTATACCGCCTGGTAACGGAAGGGCTGTTCTTGCCCGATCACCAAAACCCGCAGCTTTATCACCCGCGCATCAGCGCGCTGGAAAGCGCGGCCTTCCACGCGTTAAGCCCCAAGGAACAACAGGCCTATACGCGTTTGTATAACGATTATTTTTACCATCGGCAGGATAATTTTTGGAAACAGCAAGCGTTTCAAAAATTGCCCGCGCTGACGCAGTCTACCCCCATGCTCTGCTGCGCGGAAGACTTGGGCATGATTCCCCATTGCGTGCCCGAAGTAATGCACGCACTGCAAATGCTCAGCCTGGAAATACAGCGCATGCCCAAACAGCCGGGGCAAACCTTTGCAGACACGCAGCACTACCCGTATTTGTCCGTGGCCACGCCCGGCACGCACGACATGTCGGTGTTGCGCGGCTGGTGGAAAGAAAACCCCGCCCTCAGCGCCCGCTTTTGGCAAGAGGTTCTGCACCATAGCGACGCCTGCCCGGCTGACTTGCCCGCCGACGCCTGCGAGCAAATCCTGCGTTTGCATTTGCAAAGTCCGTCCATGCTTTGTCTGATTTCCTTTCAGGATTGGACGTCCATCGACGCGGCCCTGGCCGCCGCGGACCCGCAAAAAGAACGCATTAACGTTCCCGCCAATCCGCACCATTATTGGCGCTACCGCATGCACATAAGCGTGGAAGAGTTAATGAAAAAAGAGGCGTTCAATCAAAAAATTAAAAAGATGATTGAGCAAAGCGCCCGCTAGTTTGCACCAACAAAAAACCCGCGCCGTAAAGCGCGGGTTTTTTATTACAAATACTGGATATTTATTTTCCTTTTTTGTATCTTTAATAAGCGATTCTCTTCCTTATAATTGTCCACCCGTTCTATCAATGCGTCTACAACGCTTAAAAACATTTAAAACCAAGGATTTAATTATGTCCGGCCAAATCATACACGGCATATCCACTACTGCTCGTACCCTGTAAAGCACCCCCTAAAGAACGGCATACTTTTTTAGACAGATCATCTTTAGCGTAACATTGCCGAGAGTAGCCTTGTGCATCGTGTGAATAATTTCCCTCCCCCAAAAGTACATATCCCATTTTTTCATCATAAATACATGACACATACCCCAAATCTACATGACAAACAATTTTTTTAGCATCGCAGATTAAATCCTTCATATAAGTTCCACCCACGCTGCAACCGGGCATACTAAAGCCCATTTGCTCAAATGTGGGCATAATAGGGTTGCTCATAAAAAAGACCTGTCTTTCTTTATCAATAGAGGTAGCCATTGTAATCAATTCCGCATAGCGGGATTTTGCCACAGATACATTATACGCCGGCAAAGCAATAGCCGCTAAAATACCAATTATTAACACCACTACTAAAAGTTCTATGAGCGTAAAACCACGCCGATGAATATAAAGTTTTTTCATTACAGTCAGGTTCTTCATTAGACAAATTTTATTCATAACAAAATTCTATCAAAAATAAATGCCAACAAAAAAACCCGCGCCGTAAAGCGCGGGTTTTTATTGCGTTAAATACGCTTACAGCGGGATATTGCCCGTGTTGACGTGGGCTTTTGGGTCCCGTTTGTTTTTCAGAATGCGCAGGGCATTAATAATTTTGCTGCGCGCTTCGGCCGGTTCAATAATTTCGTCAATAGAGCCGTTCATCGCCGTCTGATACGGAGAAGCAAACTTGTCGGAATATTCCTGCGTCAGTTTTTCCTTCAAGGCTTCTTTTTTCTGCTCGTCGGTTTCTTTTTTCAACTCTTTGGAGTACAAAATTTCCACCGCACCGCGCGGACCCATAACGGCAATTTCCGCACTGGGGAAAGCAAAGTTAAAGTCCCCGCGCAAATATTTGGAGCCCATGGCAATGTATGCCCCGCCGTAGGCTTTGCGCAGCACCAGCGTCACCTTCGGCACGGTGGCTTCCGCGTATGCATACAGCAGTTTGGCCCCGTGGCGGATAATGCCGCCGTGTTCCTGCTGCACACCGGGCAAATAGCCGCCGATGTCCACCAAGGTAAGTATGGGGATATTAAAAGCGTTTAAGAAGCGGATAAAACGCGCGGCTTTATCGCTGGCGTCGCAATCCAACGCACCGCCCAAATGGGCCGGGTTGTTGGCCACCACGCCCACCACTTCGCCGCCCATGCGGATAAAACCCGTCACCACATTTTTGGCAAAGTTTTGGTGAATTTCAAAAAACTCATAATTATCGGCCAGGCGCCAAATCACGTGGTGAATGCGAAAAGCCTTTTTGGGGTCCATTTCGCACACGCGTTCCAGCACGTGCACCGGGCGGTCGGTAATATCGGTAGTGGTTTCATTGGGGGGCATTTCCTGGCTGTTCTGCGGCAGGAAGCTCAGCAGCTCACGCACTTGGCGGAAGCAGTCCTGCTCGGACTTGGCCACAAACTGGCACACGCCGCTTTTTTCGCTGTGGGGTTTGCTGCCGCCGAGGGTGTCAAAATCCACTTCTTCGCCGGTGGCGGATTTGACCACGCTGGGGCCCGTTACAAACATATGGCTGATGCCTTCCACCATAAAAATAAAGTCCGTCAAGGCAGGCGAATACACCGCGCCGCCAGCACAAGGGCCCAAAATAACGGAAATCTGCGGGATAACACCGGAAGCTTTTACGTTGCGGTAAAAAATTTC
>CALUQA010000011.1 GCA_944322775.1 uncultured Elusimicrobiales bacterium | reverse complement strand
CAAAAACGCGATGGATTTCTTCCTGCCACAAAGTCAGCTCCCCCAAGCGGTCGTCCACCTGGGGTTCGTCGGCAATGTCGTCCATCAAACGGCAAAACGCATAATATGCGGCCAAAGCGGCGCGGCGGCGTTTGTCCAAAAACAAAAACGCCGGGCCGAAGCTGGATTTTTTATAGGCCGCCAGGTTTGGGTTCATTTTTCGGCTCCGTCGGGGTAAATGTAAGACAAGGCCGCCCCCGTGGCCGTGGCATAAATGGAGTGCGCCGGGATAATAAACTTGATGTTATACAAGCGTTCCACCTGCTTAAACAGTGTTTTGGCACACGGTACTGTGCTAAGCGTGCCGGTGATGATAACGTCTTTTACATTATCATTGCGGCAGGCAAACACCGCCAGCATGCCTATGGTTTGAAACACCATATTCAGCACGCCGCGGGCCAAATCTTCCGCCGTCAGGCCGTCGGCCATTTTGCCAAAGTTGGAAGCCGTCACTTCCGGCGCCAGGGTGGAAATATCGCCGGCGCTGATGTCGGAAATATTCAAATCCACTTTTTTCAAATCGCCATTATGGGCCAGTTCCACAATAGTTTCAAAAGAACGCGCATTGCACAGCCGCCAGCACAAACCCAGCACCGTGCCGCCGCCCACACCCGAACCGCCGATATGGCGTATGCCGGTTTTGTCGGCGCGCACAAACGCCGTGCCCGTGCCCATGCTGATAATCAGCCCTTCTTTTTTGTTGGACAAGGCCAGCCCGCCCAAGCCGATGGCTTTAAATTCGTCCACGTGCCGTGCGGGAATGCCGTAAATATCGTCTTTAAACAGCGAAGCCCCCACCCCGGTAAGCACAATTTGTTTAACTTGGGAAAGGGAGAGTTTATTTTCGTTTACAAATTTTCCCAAGGCGCCGTAGGCCGAGGTCAGCGGGTCGGCCGCTTCCACCATCAGCCGGCCGACAAGCTTGCCGTCTTCATAATAGCCCACGATTTTGGTGGTGGAGCCGCCCACGTCTATACCGATAATGACGTTCATTTGTTGTCCTCCAGCCCGATGGATTTAAGGAACGGCGTGATGTCTTCTTTGCGGCCCAAGAAGTTTTGCACCATTTGTTCTTCTTCCACGGTGCCGCCTTTTTCCAAAATTTCGCGGCGGAATTTTAAGCCGGTTTGCGGGTTAAACACGCCGTTTTTTTCAAACTCGCTGAAGAAATCTTCCGCGATGACTTCCGACCACAAATAACCGTAATATCCGGCGTCGTAACCGCCCATAATGTGCCCGAAAGACGCCTGCGGATAGGTGCCTTTGGTCAAAGGCAACCCGCGGATTTTTTTGGTCATGCTGAAATAGGTTTTGGTGGTGTCGGGCGTTTTCTTTTTGGTGTGCAGGGTCATGTCGTACTGGGCAAAAAAGTCCTGCCGCAAATATGCGCCGCCGGCACCGAAATTTTTGGCCGCAATCATTTTTTCAATCATATCGTCGGGCAGCGGTTCGCCGGTTTTGTAATGCTTGCTGATTTTTTTAAGCACCTGCGGGTTCCACGCCCAGCGTTCCAGCATTTGGCTGGGGGCTTCCACAAAATCCCAGCTGACGCTGGTGCCCGACTGGGAAGAATAGCGCGCCTTGGTCAAGGCGTTGTGCAGCACGTGGCCAAACTCGTGGAACAGGGTGCTCACTTCGCCGTGTTTTAAAAGCGACGGCGTATCCTTGGAAGGCTTGTTCATATTCGCCACAATGGCCACAAACGGCACCTGCCAGGTTCCGTCGGCTTTTTCGTGTCCTTCCACCAAGTCAAAGCAGGCGGCGTGTTTGTATTTGCCTTCGCGCGGGTAAAGGTCCATATAAAAATAAGCCACCAACGCGCCGTCTTGTTTGTTGACGATTTTAAAAGCTTTCACGTCGGGGTGCCACACGGGGATATCGGCCGGCTCAAAAGAAATGCCGAACAATTTGCCGAACAAATCCAGCATGCCGTCAATGACCACGTCGGAAGGGAAATATTCTTTAATAACTTCGGGGTCCACGTCCAAATTTTCTTTTTTATATTTGTTGCCCCAATAGCCGCTTTCATACGGGTAAAGCGTGCGGCTTTTGGTGCCTTTCTTTTCATTTTTATAGGCGATTAAACTTTTATCTTCTTTTTTGGCCATGGGTTTAAGGCGTTTTTCCAAATCTTTTAAGAAAGCAAACACCGTGTCGGGGTTTTTGGCCATGCGGTTTTCCAGCTTCATTTGGGCGTGGTTTTTATACCCCAGCAGCTGGGCAATTTGCTGGCGCAGGGCCAGGGTCTTTTCCAGCAGCTGCACGTTTTCTTGCCCGCCGCGGCGGTTGTATTTAAACTCCAGCTCTTTGCGGGCTTGGTCGCTTTCGGAGTTAAGCATAAAGGGCACATAGTCGGGGTAATCCAGCGTAACGCGGTATTTGCCTTCGGGCGTTTTTTGCAGTTTGGAAATATAATCTTCGCCCAGGCCTTTCAGCTGGGCTTCGTCCACGTCTAAAAAGTCTTTATATTCCTGAATGTTTTTGTCAAACTGAATGATATATTGGGCTTTTTCTTTATTGAGTTTTTTAAACGTTTCCAAGTCTTCGTCGTTTAAATCCATACCGCTGTTTTTAAAGCCGATCATCATGTCTTTAAGCAGCAAAGCCTGGTCCGGCTCCAGCTGCGGTTTGGTGTCGGCATAGGCTTTAATGGCGCGGTATACGTCGCGGCGGGTGGCTACGTCCACCATATACTGGCTCATTTGCATTTGCAGGGCCAGGGCCGCATCGCGGAAGTTTTTATCCGTGGATACATAAGACAAAAAACCGCTCATGCCCAAGGCGTCGCCGTATTTTTCAAAGGCGCGCTCGTAGCCCATGATGGTATTGTCAAAGGTGCGCTGTCCGTCGGGGATAGCCACCAGGGCGGCCAAGTCTTTTTCCAGTTCTTTACGGGCTTGGGCTTCGGCCGGGGCCAAATCCTCCGCTTTATAGTCAAAATGCAGCACGCCGTTTCTGAACATATTTTCCATAGCACTCGCTCCCGCCGAAAAGGCTAAAAATAAAACACAGATCAATAATTTTTTCATATGGAATAAATCCGTTTAATTTGTTACACTTATTAGACCGGCCGATGGATAAGGCTGACCGGCAGATAAATATATAACAAATGGATTTTCTATTTGTTATAATTTAAAATATATTAATTCACGAGGAATTAAGAACTTAAAATGTACGAACCGTTTGTACCCAAAGAGATATTCCTGACCAAAGGAATCGGCAGACACAAAGAAAAACTGGCGAGCTTTGAAGAAGCCTTGCGCGACGCCAAAATCGCCCCGTTTAACATTGTGCCTGTGTCTAGCATTTTTCCCCCGGGATGCAAAACCATCCCCGTGTCCAAAGGTGTCAGCCAACTGCGCCCGGGACAGATCCTGCACTGCGTAATCAGCCGCAATACCAGCAATGAGTATCGCCGCCTGATTTCCGCTTCTGTGGGTTTGGCCATTCCCAAAGACGGCAAAAAAACCCACGGTTATATTTCCGAACATCACAGCTTCGGTGAAACGGACAAACAAGCCGGCGATTATGCTGAAGACTTGGCCGCTTTGATGTTGTCCAGCACCCTGGGTATTGAGTTTGACAACAACACTACCTGGGACCAAAAAGAAGAAATCTGGAAAATGAGCGGCAAAATCGTGCGCACCACCAACATCACCCAGTCTGCTATCTGCGTGGAAGGTTTGTGGACCACGGTTGTGGCTGCTGCTGTGTTTGTAAAATAATCAGGACTCGTTGTGAGCGATAACGTACAAACCGATAAGTTTATGGGGCTAGAGAGCAAAAACAGCTCTCTGGCCCTTTGTAAATTCGCCGTCGTGCCCGTGCCGTTTGAAAAAACGGTCTGCTACGGCCACGGTACGGCCAAAGGCCCCGCCGCCGTGATAGAAGCTTCCACCCAAATTGAACTTTGGGACGAAGAAACCAAAACCGAAACCTGGCAGGAAGGCATACACACCTGCCCAGCGGTTAAATGTTCCGGCTCCACGGCTAAAGTTTTTAAAGAAATTGACAAAACCGTGCGGGAAATGATGACGCACAAACAGTGCATTCCGTTCTATGTGGGCGGGGAGCACACCGTCACCCAGGCGCTGGCCCAGCCGTATATTGAGGCGTATAAAGACCTGAGCATCTTGCACTTTGACGCCCATGCCGACTTGCGCGAAACCTTTGAAGGCACGCCCAGAAGCCATGCCTGCGCTTTGTACCCGGCCTCCCGCCAGGTGCCCGTGGTGCAGGTGGGCATACGCAGCGTTGCCAGCGAAGAAAAACAATATTGCAACGCCGGCAAAGTGACCACGTTTTTAATGCACGAAAACCGCGACGTCAACAAACTTATCCCGCAAGTGCTTAAAAAGCTGACCGATACGGTGTACATCACCATTGATGTGGACGGCTTTGATCCGTCCGTCATTCCGGCCACCGGCACGCCGCAGCCCGGCGGATTTGGCTGGTACGAAGCGCTGGACTTGTTCCGCGCGGTCATCGAAAAGAAAAACATCGTGGCCGTGGACGTGGTGGAAGCCTGCCAAAGAAAGGCAGACCCCATTACGGAGTTTAATACGGCCAAGCTGATTTACCGTTTAATGGGATATTTAACGGTAAAAGGACAAAAGAAAAAATAAGTTTTACCCGTCAAAAAAACCCCGCTCTTATGAGCGGGGTTTTTATATTTGTTTCCGTACGGATTAGAAATAAAACCGTCCCGTCAAAGCGCCGCTGAAACCGGAGCGGTCAGACAAAACTTCGCCGTCTTTTTTCAGTTTTGCATTAATGTTATATTTCGCTTCCAAACCTAATGCAAAAACTTCCGTAAAGCGATACTCCACTCCGGCAACGAGATGCGGAAACACTTTATTGTCATCAACGGATTCATCCGTTATATCTTCTTCCAGTTCGGAAGAGATAAAGGTCAAGCCCACCCCTCCGTAATAGCTGAGCTTATTAACGCCGTTGTCTCTTTTATAATACACGGTCAGCGGAATGGCATACGTGGTTTCTTTCACATCGGCCGCCGAAAAAAGATAACTTCTTTTCAATTCCAACTCATTCTCACCGTAAAAATCAACCCCCAGGCGCACGCCGATTTTATCCATTTCGGAGGCCAAGTTCCACTCATACATGGCTTCCAAGCCAAAAAAGCCGCCATTTTTATCTAATTCTCTATCAAGCATTGTCGCTTCATCGTATATATCTTCCATTCCCTTGGGGTCATTTTCTCCGATGCCCAATTTCAGGCCCAGACCCCAGTTGTCGGCAAAGGCGGCGGGGGCTAACATCAATACGCCTAATACCATCAGCAAGCATTTCTTCATTTCGTGTTCTCCTGTGTTTGGTAAATGCACAACATGGAAAATATAGCAATTTTTAGGAAACGGCGCAATCTGCCGCACCGTCACAGCGGAGGCAGAGGTCCTACCCCCGTGCCGTCCTGGGCCGTCCACGGATTTTTTACACCCTGCTTGGCCACTTCGTCAAAGCCCCATTTGTCTTTAAACGAAAGTACTTTTTTATACTGTGCCACGGCCTTTTCACGCTCGCCCAACGCGTCATACACCTGCCCCAGGCGGTATTCATTCCATACGCCCCAGCGGCTGGGATCCTGCTTGGCCAGAGCGGCCTGCCCCTCTTCAAAAGCGGCTTTGGCCTCCTTC
>CALUQA010000010.1 GCA_944322775.1 uncultured Elusimicrobiales bacterium | reverse complement strand
AATGGCGGCCTGGATTTCGTCCATGCGCAGGGTGGAGCCTTCCAAATCATATTCATACGCCTTGTCGTTGGCGCGGCCGCTGTGGCGCAGGCTGCGGCAGCGGTCGGCAATTTCGTCGTCGTTGGTGGTAATGGCGCCCGCATCGCCGCAGGCACCCAAATTTTTGCTGGGGTAAAAACTAAATGCCCCCGCATCGCCAATGCCGCCCACTTTTACGTCGTCGGCGGTGGCCAGGTGCGCTTGGGCGCAGTCTTCAATTACTTTTAAATCGTGCTCGCGCGCCAGGTTCATAATGGCGTCCATATTGGCCGGGAAGCCGTACAAATGCACGGGCAAAATAGCTTTTGTTTTTTTTGTGATTTTGCGCTCAATGTCTTGCGGGTCAATGTTATAAGTGCGCGGGTCAATATCGGCAAAAACAAATTTTGCCCCCGTCAAAGAAACGGAAGATGTGGTGGCAATAAACGTAAACGGCGTGGTAATCACTTCGTCGCCTTTGCCGATACCGGCTGCGCCCAGTGCAATTTGAATGGCACTTGCGCCCGACGAGCAGGTAATGCAATGTTTCACGCCGATCATCTCAGCAAATTCATTTTCAAAAGCTTCGGTCTGCGGCCCGAGCAGCCAATGCATGGAGTTTAAAGCGTCCAAGGCCGCGGCATTAATTTCTTTTTTTAAAGACTCGTGTTGTTTTTGCAGGTTAAACAGCGGAATGGGGGGTTGAGGCATATATTAATTTTTGCTCCTTATTTATACAGGCTGTATACCTCGGGCATTTCCAGCAGTTTGCGGGTAATGCGCTGGAATTCCTTTCCGGTAAACGTGGCCACAATCGCTACGACAAAATGGCTGTCGTGTTTGGTAATTTCTTTTTTCAAAATTTGTACGTTTTGGTTTTCAATTTCCTGGCAGATTTGTTCTACAATATCCCATTTGGGGGTGCAGGTTAAATAAATGGTGTCATAGCGGCGCAAAAGCTCCACCAGGCCCAGCGTGCGCCGCACGCCCAGCTGCATTAAAAGCACCGCCGCACACGTGCCGGAAGCCAGCAGATATTGGCCAAAACCGATAGCCATGCCGATGGCCGCCACCAGCCACACGGCCGCGGCCGTCGTTAAGCCGGAAACTTTATTTCCTTCGCGCAAAATGGCGCCGGCGCCCAAAAAACCTACGCCGGAAACAATTTGCGCGGCAATGCGCCCCGGGTCGCCGCCCAGCTGTGTCATATATAAAGACAAAATGGTAAACAGTGTGGCGCCCACGCAGATGATAGAATTGGTGGCATAGCCGGCGGGCTTGTCGTTATATTGCCGCTCCAAACCCATAATGCCGCCCAGCACCAAAGCCAAAATTACTTTGACGATGAGATCTTCCATAAAAATCCTTTTTTCTATTATAGCAAAACAAATTTGCTGTGCAAGGGGCTAAAGCAGAACGATAAGCAGAATAAAATAAATCAGCATGCAGACAAGTCCCACAGGCAGCGCCACGCGGGCCCAGTCGCGGCTTTTGATGTCGAGCTTGGAAGCGCAGATGATATTGGGGATATTCCCCGGGATAAGCAGCCCGCCCGCCAGCACCAAAGAGAGAAGCAAAAAGACTAATGTGTCCGGCGGTAAAGAGGGCTGTATTTCTATGCTGGCCAGGGTGGCATTATCCAGCACGGCAGACAGCGAGTTTATCCAATACAGCACGCCGCGCGAAAGGTGCAAAATGGTTTTTTCGGCCAGCGGTTTAAGGCCCTCTCCTAGCAAAACAAGTGCGGCCACAAACAAATATACTTTGCCAGCGCGGCCCAGCACGGCGGCGTTGGTGTCGGCAGAAACGGAACGGTTGGGGTCTGTCAGCGCGCGGGAAGCAAGCGGCACGGATAAAAGCGCAAACAGTGTTACCCCGGGCACAATCCACCAGCCAAGAAGTGTAAGCAAAAAGAAAAAATCGGCATAATACGGGGCTTCTTTTAAACGGGCCACCACAATGGTGGAAAGCGGCTCCCCGACGGGCGTAAGCACCGCGCCCAGCCCAATGGCAAAGCAGGCATACACAATAAGGCGTGTTTTTTCGCGTTCGTTCAGACGGAAACTTTTAATCACTTCCGCCGCCAGCAGTGCCGCAATAATGGCCGTAATAAAACTGGACAGCAAGCCCAAAAGCAAGATAAACGAAAATAAAAAAAGCTTGGGGCCCAGGCGGTTTTCCATGCGGTTTGCAAACAAATTGAGCCCGCCGCCAAAGCGTTTAAACAACAGCCCCAGCACCAACACCGCAACGGAAATGAGCAACGGTTCTTTGACCGCTTCAGCCAGCAGGTGCCCGCTCCACACGCCGGAAATGCTGACGGCCGCCAGCGAGCAGATAAATAAAAAGACTTCCAAATTTTCTTCCGCTTTATGCACCAAAAAAGGCACAAACAACACCACGGCCACCAGGGCCGAAAGCAAAAGCGTTTGCCAGAAAGAAAGCGCAGTTTCCATAAAGATATTGTAAAAGTTCTGCCGTGTTTTGTCAGCGGCAAAAAAGGTTATAAAAAAACCGCCGCTGTAAAAAGCGGCGGTTTTTAAAATCAAGCGGATTAGAACTTTACGCCCAGCTTGAGCATAATGGTCCAATAGCCGTAATCGTCTTTGCCGAAGCGGTCTTTAAGTTCCGAGCGCATGCCCACCAGGTTATAGCGGCCTTCAGCGCCGAACACGACGGTTTCGTCAATGTCAAATTCCAACCCGGCACCCAACATCCAGGCGATGTCGGTGCTGTCAAAGGTTTGTTTGTCGCCGGTGGCGGCGTCTTTTTCTCTGGTGTACATATAACCGGCACCGATACCGGCCGTGCCGTAAAGACGCGTCATGGAATGCGGGAACAAATACACGCGGCCCGCCACCATAGCCGTGGCAATGCCGGAGCGGTAGTTAACGGTGCGGCTGTCGGTGGTGGTAAAATCGTCCCCGTTGGACAAGCCGGCATAGTTGCCGTCCAGACCCAAGGTCAACCAAGGCAAAACGTTGCGCACAAAAGCCAGGCCGGCCGTAAAGCCCGTGTCGCCCAGCTGCAGGGTTTGGCCGTTTTCGGACCAGTCATCTTCGGGCAAGGCCACCCCGCCGTAAAATTCCACGCGGGTGGTGTTGGTTTGCAAACCATATTTCGGGGTTTCTTCGTAAGAGCAGCAGGTATACTGCTCAGCCGCGTACAATGCGGGGGCGCAAAGCAAAGCGGCTAAAATAAATAGTTTTTTCATGTAAGACCTCGCTTTATAAGTAGTTACTTATATTTTATTTTTTCAAAGTGTTTTTGACAACGATTAATTGCGTCTTGGGGTCGGTAAACGTGCCCTCTTCCACGGCTTTTACAATGCCTTGCCATTGGTCGCGGGCTTTTAAAATTTGTTCGCAAATGTCGCGCACGGCCCCTTCGCCGCCGTGTTTGGGGGAAGCGTAAAGCGCCACGTCTTTTACTTCTTGCACGCCGTTGGACACCGTCAGCGGCAGGCCGGCGGTTTTCAACACGCCCAAGTCTATAATATCGTCGCCGATAAAGGCGGCTTCTTCGGCGCTGGCGCCAAAGCGCTGGCAAGCGTCAAGCAGGGCGGCTGCTTTGTCCATGGTGCCGTAATAAAGGATATCCATGCCCAGCAGTTTGGCCCATTGCTGCAAAACGGGGGCCGACCCGCGGGAAATAATGCCCGTGCGTATGCCGCAGGCGCGCAGAAAAATCATGCCCATGCCGTCTAAAGACTCAAAATTTTTTACTTCTATGGGGTTGCCTTGTGCATCGGTGTACCAGGTGAGTTTGCTGTCTGTCATCACGCCGTCAATGTCGGTGAGCAACACTTTAAGGCTTTTTGCTTTTTTAATAAAATCGGGATTCATGTAATAATTATACCATTTAGCCGTGTTATACCAGAGGATAGACAAGACCAAAAATTATATAATGAAACTATGAGAAAAATTTTAATCTCTTTACTGGCCTTTGCTTTACTTGGCATGGGCTGCACGCCTAAAACGGTGATTAGCCAGAGCTACGATTTCAGCCAAATGAACCGTATTGGCATTATGGGGTTTTCCAGCCCGTACAGCGGGCTGTCGGGCGTGGAGAATTTGTTTGCCAAGTATTTGATAGAGTCCGGCTTTAAAGTGGTGGAGCGCGCCCAACTGGAACAGGTGCTTAAAGAGCACAATATTTCCGTGTCGGGCTATCTCTCGCCGGAGACGACACGCAAAATCGGCCAGATTTTGGGGGTGGACGTATTGCTGATTGGGGAGGTTACCTCCTATACTCCCACGCGCACGGGGGTCACCATGGTGGCCACGCGCCGCACGGAAGCCCAGCCGGTATACGCCCAAAACGTGATGAAATTGCCCGACGGCAGTTATGCCGCCTATACGCAAAATGTGGGCACGCAGTACACCCACAGCACCGATGTGCGCCCCAGCCAATATACCATTAATGCTCAGGTGGGCATTATTGCCAAACTGGTGGACGTGGAGACGGCTGAAATTGTGTGGATAGGCTCTTTGTCGGACGAAAGCTCCAGCGCGTTGGACGCGGCCGATTATATCGCGCGCAGCCTGGTAAAAAGTTTTACAAAAGAATTAGCCAAATTGCAGGAAAAAAAATGAAGCCCGTTACACAACAGCAAAAGACGCTTTCTTCTTTAGCGTTAAACGGTTTCTTTTTTATAGTCAAAACGCTTACGGCGGCTTTGCTGGTGTTGGCGGCGGTGTTGGTGGTTAGCCAAAGTGCCGTGGCCCCGGTGAGCACGCGCCTTTTGGGTGCGTATGCCGTGGAATATGCCGCCAAGACGATTAAGCCTTACAGACACTTTTTCCCGCAGCCGTATATGGTGAATTTAGAAGAAGATAACACGAGGTAAATATGCTCGACATCAAAATGATTATTGCAAATCCCGATGAGGTAAAACGCCGCCTGTCTTTGCGCAAGCCCGCTTTGGCCGCGCAAATTGACGAAGTGCTTGCTCTTTACGAAAATTACAAAAAAGTGTTGGCCTCCGTGGAAGACCTGCGCGCCAAACGTAACAGTCTGTCTAAACAAATCGGCATTATCAAAAAAGAAAAAGGCGACGAAGCCGCCAAAGAAACCATGGCGCAGGTGTCCCATTTAAAAGAAGAAATGGCCGCCAAAGAAGCCGAACTGGAACCTCTCAAAAAACAAATTGATGATTTGCTTTTAAGCATTCCCAACATTCCCAACGAGCATATCCCCGTGGGCACTTCCGATGCAGACAACCCGGAATATTTGCCCTGCACGATTCCTTTGCCCAAATTTGATTTTAAACCGTTGGACCACCAGGCCGTGGGCGAAAACCTGGGCATTTTGGATTTTGCCGCCGCGGCCACGCTTTCCGGCAGCCGCTTTGCTTTGTATAAAGGCGACGGCGCCCGGTTGGAACGCGCCATCATTTCGTTTATGTTGGACATGCACGCCCGCAAAGGCTATACGGAAATTTTGCCGCCGGTAATTGTGAACGAAGAAATTTTGTACGGCACCGGCCAGCTGCCCAAATTCCGCGAAGATATGTATGAACTGGTGGGCGAACCCAAACAATTTTTAATTTCCACGGCGGAGATTCCGCTGACCAACTTAAACCGCGGCCGCGTGATTGCCGAAAGCGAACTGCCCATTAAACTGACGGCGTGGACGCCGTGCTTCCGCAAAGAGTCGGGCACGTACGGCAAAGATACCCGCGGCTTAATCCGCAATCACCAGTTTAACAAGGTGGAGTTGGTGATGATTTCCAAACCGGAAAATTCCTACCAAATGTTGGAGATCATGGTCTCCGACGCGCAGGAAGTGCTTAGAGAGCTGGGCCTGCCCTACCACGTGGTGGAGCTGTGCTCGGGCGACATTGGTTTTTCGTCTGCCAAGACGTACGACATTGAAGTATGGATGCCCAGCGAAAACCGCTTCCGCGAAATTTCTTCCTGCTCTAACTGCTTGGACTTCCAGGCCCGCCGCATGGGGCTGCGCTACAAAAACGCGCAAGGCAAACTGGAATATGTGCACACCTTAAACGGCAGCGGTTTGGCCGTGGGGCGCACGTTTGCCGCCATTTTGGAAAACTTCCAACAGGCAGACGGGTCCGTCATTATTCCGCCGGCTTTGCGGCCGTATTTCGGCAAGGATAAAATAGAGGCCAAAAAATAATGAAGAAAGTTTGGTCGTTTCTGGCCGCGATGCTTTTTACCGCGACTGCGGCCCTTCCTTTGTCTGCCGAAATCAAACTGCCGCCTGATGTGATGGAATATGCCACCGTGGGCATAAACGGCGTGTACAGCTTGGATTTTGACACCGCGCAGGAAAACATTGAAAAAGTGTTTGCCCTGTATCCCGATCATCCGTTTGCGCATTTTGGCAATGCCATGATTGCCTGGTCGCGCTATGAATATGAGTTTGAAACCAGCGACGACAAACAGCGCAAAGTGTTTGAAAAAACGCTGGACGACTCCATCGCCGGCATTAAACGCTGGATTAAGCAAAACCCCGACGATCCCAACGCCTATATGGGCATTGGCGCGCTGTACGGGCTGCGGGCCATGTTTTCCATGCGCAACCGCAGCTGGATAACGGCCTATTTTGCGGGGCGCAAGGCCATTAATAATTTGGAAAAATCGCTGGAGTTGGACCCCACCTATTACGACGCCTATTTTGGCCTGGGCATTTATAACTATTTTGCCGGCACGCTGCCCAGCGTCATTAAAGTGCTTGCCGCCATTGTGGCCATAAAAGGCGACCCCGATGAAGGGGTAGCACAGCTGAATCTCTCGCGCGAAAAAGCGATGTTTACTTCCGACAGTTCCAAGCTGATTTTAATTGAAGTGCAAAACACGCGCAACAGCAAATATTATGACCCCAAAAAATCGCTGGAGTATATCCGCCAGCTGCGCGCCAAATACCCCGAAAATCCGCTTATGCACTATGTGGAGCTTATCTGCCTGTTTGAAACCGGCGACTATGAAGCCGTGCAAAAAGGCGGTTATGAATTTTTAAACCTAATCGGCAAAGACCCGTTTTATAAAGATATTTATATTTCCCGCGCGTATACCGCCATTGGCACGGCCTATATGGCCCAAGGCCAGTGGCAGCAGGCCAAAGAAGCCTTTGAAGCAGGACAAAAGGCCTTGGCCAAGCAAGAGCCCAGCCGTTGGGGCGTGTGGAATGAATACCGCCTAGGGCAGGTGTATGACGCGTTGGGCGAGCGTGAAAAGGCCGTGGCACAGTATAAAAAAGTACTTTCGTTTAAAGACAAATGGGGCTTTGACGAAGTGGCCAAGCAGGG
>CALUQA010000009.1 GCA_944322775.1 uncultured Elusimicrobiales bacterium | reverse complement strand
GAAGAAAGGGTTTCTTTCTTGCTGGCGCGGCCTTCACGCTTAAAAAAGCCGCCTGGGATTTTGCCGGCGGCATAGGTGCGTTCTTTATAATTGACGGTCAAGGGCATAAAATCGGAAATGCCCGGTTTTTGTTCTTTGGTGCACACGGCGGTGGCCAAGACTTTGGTTTTCCCCCACGTCACCATCACGGCGCCGTCTGCCTGGCGGGCAATAAGGCCCGTCTGCAGGTTTAGCGTCTGACCGCCCACTTCCACGTCTAGAGAGTGGATGTCAAACTTATGGTTGAAATTTTCCATGAAACTTATTTCCTTAATTTGAGTTCTTTGGTCACTTGCTGGTATTTGGCAAAATCAGATTTTTTCAAATAAGCGAGCAAGCGTTTGCGCTGGCCGACCAGTTTGTTCAGGCCGCGTTCGCCGGCAAAGTCTTTCGGATTGGCTTTGAGGTGATTGGAAATATAGCTGATGCGTTCGGTAATCAAAGCAATTTGCACAGCGGCAGAGCCGGTATCGTTGGGGCTGCTCTGAAATTTACCGATAATGTCTTTTCTGTCTTGTACGGAAAGTACCATTTTATTTTACACTTAGGTTGAAAACTGTAACGACCAAGCGTCCCATCTCCTTAGAAAACGCCGAGCCGGAGTCCAACCTTCTCCTTTTTAGTTTTTTGTACTAGAGTACAGTTTATTATACCAAAAAAAAGGCCAAAGAGCATATGCACACCCTTTGGCTTTTATATAGTATAGCAAATTTGGCGTCCCAAGCAACCGGCTGGACCATATATATAGGAAATCCCCTCATAGACACAGGGCGGCGCTTTTCCACTCAATTGGCCCATACATGGCGGTTGTTGGAGGCAACTAAAGGGCAACTTTTACGCATATATAACTAGGTAAAATGAACGCCCGCCAAGAGGGTTTGGGCTTGGCGGGCGAGGGGTTTGTAGGAGGAGGTATGAATAAAAATTAAATAAAGCTTACGCCTAGATGCAGGCTGGCATAGCGTTCGGTGTTATAAATTTCCACATCGCTTAAAGTTTTAAAATCTTTAAATTCGTTCTTCACCCAGGCGATTTCACGCTCCAGGCGGCGTTTTTTCATTACTTGTACTTTTCTGGTCAACACCATATTATTGTGTTTCATAACTACCCCCATACGGCTTTGGGTTTTTCTGCTTCCTTATTAACAGAATAACTTTTACGAAGATAAATCACCAGGGTCATTGGGCCCAAAATCCCGCTTTTTTTAGGCCCATGCCTTGCCGCAACGGCAGACCTAGGGTCCAAAGGTCCTAGGACCCTGTTTTAAGGCCTAGGCAGACCTAGGGCCAACTAGGTCCTTTAGCCTATTTTGTTTATTGCCTTCTAATTAAGCAGAAATAAAAAAATCTTTTCTTTAAATAGGAAATATAATACAATATGAAAGTGCAAAACCTGTTTTACGGGGTGCTTCGTCGTGCCCCGCACGCTATTCCTTACGGAGAATGAATAAACAATGGTAAAGAAAACTGTAAAAAAGACCGCCAAAAAAGCTGCAAAACCGGCGGCAAAGAAATCCGTTAAAATGGTATATGCTTTCGGCGGCGGCAAGGCCGACGGAAACGGCAAAATGAAAGAACTGCTGGGCGGCAAAGGCGCCAACCTGGCCGAAATGGCAGGACAGCTTAAACTGCCCGTTCCCCCGGGATTTACGATTACCACCGAAGTCTGCACCTACTACTGGAACAACAAGAAGACCTACCCCAAAACCTTAAAGGCTGACGTAGAAGCCAACCTTAAAAAAGTTGAAAAACTAACCAAAAAACAGTTTGGTTCCGATAAAAACCCGCTTTTGGTGTCCGTACGCTCCGGCGCGCGCGCCTCTATGCCGGGCATGATGGAAACCATTTTGAACATTGGCTTGACCGAAAAGACCATTCCGGGCATGATTGCCAAAACCGGCGACGAACGCTTTGTGTATGACGCTTACCGCCGCTTGATCATGATGTATTCCGACGTGGTGATGGAAAAAGCCGCCGGCATTGAACCCAAAGACGGCGAAGGGATCCGCAAAATTTTGGACGGCATGATGGGCGACGTAAAAGCCCGCTTGGGTGTGAAAGACGACACCGGCATTCCGGCCGAAGAACTTAAAAAACTGTGCGTAGAATTTAAGAAAACGGTCAAAAAAGTATTGGGTAAAGATTTCCCCGACGATCCGACCGAACAGCTTTGGGGCGCCATTGGCGCGGTGTTTGCCTCTTGGAACGGCAAACGCGCCATCGCTTACCGCAATATTGAAAACATTCCGCACGACTGGGGCACGGCCGTAAACGTGCAAACCATGGTGTTTGGCAACATGGGCGACACTTCCGCCACCGGCGTGGCCTTTACCCGCAACCCGGGCAACGGCGACAGCCACTTCTACGGCGAATATTTAATCAATGCCCAGGGCGAAGACGTGGTGGCCGGTATCCGCACCCCCTCCCCGATGAACAAATGGTCTGCCAATGCGCACTCCGCTCACTTGCCCACGCTGGAAAAAGTGATGCCCAAAGTGTATAAGGAATTGGACAGCATTCAAAAACGTCTGGAAAAACATTTCCACGACATGCTGGATATTGAATTTACCATTGAACACGGCACCCTGTGGATGTTGCAGTGCCGCGTAGGCAAACGCAACGGAACCGCCGCCGTACAAATGGCGCTGGACATGCTTAAAGAACGCCTTATTAATAAAGAAACGGCCGTCTTGCGCGTGACCCCGCACCAGTTGGGCGAATTGCTTTTGCCCGCCATTGACCCCAAGGCCGAAGCGCAAGCCAAACCTATTGCCCAGGGTCTGCCTGCCGGTCCCGGCGGCGCCAGCGGCAAAATCGTGTTTAACTCCGAAGACGCTATCCGCCTGCAAGCCAGCGGCGAAAACGCCATTTTAATCCGCGAAGAAACCAACCCCGAAGACATTGAAGGCATGCGCGCCGCTGCCGGTATTTTAACGCAGCGCGGCGGCATGACCTCTCACGCGGCCTTGGTGGCCCGCGGCTGGGGCAAATGCTGCATCGTAGGCTGCAGCGAGCTGGAACTGGACATGTCCAAAAAGACCGTCAAAATGGGCGGCAAAACCTTTAAAGAAGGCGACCACCTCACCCTCAACGGCACCAAAGGCTGGGTGTATGAAGGCGCCCTGAAAATGTTGGAAGCCGGCGAAGGCAACAAAAACTTGGCCGCTTTCCTGAAATTGGCAGACTCTATCCGCACCATGAAAGTGCGCGCCAATGCCGACACGCCCGAAGACGCCGCCAATGCGCGCAAATTCGGCGCAGAAGGCATCGGCCTGTTCCGCATTGAACACATGTTCTACGGCAAAAACTCCGACGAACCGTTGTTCATTTTGCGCAAAATGATTTTGGCGGGCAACGAAATTGAACGCAAGGCCGCGGTGGAAGAACTCTTCCCTTACATGAAGAAAAACATTAAGGAAACCATCAAAGCCATGGCGCCCTACAGCGTGACGATCCGCTTGATGGATCCCCCCTTGCATGAGTTCGTGCCCACCTTGCTGGCCAAACAGCACGAACTGGCCCAGGCGCTGGACATCGACATGAAAACCTTCCAGGAACGCGCCGCCGGCCTGCACGAAGTGAACCCGATGATGGGCCACCGCGGTATCCGCTTGGGTGTGACCTATCCGGAAATTACGGAAATGCAGTCCCGCGCTATTTTTGAAGCGGCCGCCGAACTGATTAAAGAAGGCGTCAAAGCCGTGCCCGAAGTGATGATCCCGCTGACCTGCGACGTGAACGAAATCATCAAACAGAAAGAAATTATCCGCAGAGTATACGACGAAGTGGTAGCCAAAACGAAAGTGAAAAAGCTCAACTTCTCCGTCGGTACCATGATTGAAATCCCGCGCGCGGCCGTGTTGGCCTATGAAGTGGCGCAGGAAGCGGATTTCTTCTCTTTCGGCACCAACGACCTGACGCAGATGACGTTTGGCTTCTCCCGCGATGATATCGGTGCTTTCCTGCCCGAATACCTCAAACAGGGTATTTTGGACGCAGACCCGTTCCAGACGTTGGATCAGCGCGGCGTAGGCATGCTGATTGAACATGCCGTGGCCGAAGGACGCGACGCCAAGCCGAACCTGAAAATCGGCATCTGCGGCGAACACGGCGGCGACCCCGAAAGCGTGGAATTCTGCCATCGCGAAGGGTTCACCTATGTGTCCTGCTCTCCGTTCCGCGTGCCTATAGCCCGCTTGGCTGCCGCTCAGGCTGCCGCCAAAGAGGCCTTGGCCAAAAAACGCAAATAAAAAATATAGCAACTATCCCGCCTTGTTTAACGCAAGGCGGGATTTTTTGGACCTTCTATGCCCAATTCCTCCGACATTACAATTAAACCGTATCCTTTCAATAAAATATTTATTTTATTGTTCGGCGCTGTTTGCTTGTGGTTTGCTTTTGCGGCGGATTTCCTCCCGCAGGTTGCGCAGGACAAAAGCCAAAGCTTTGGTTTATTTTCCGTTGG
>CALUQA010000008.1 GCA_944322775.1 uncultured Elusimicrobiales bacterium | reverse complement strand
GGCCTTACCGGTCCGCTGCCCAATGTGCCGGCGCTGGCACTGGGCGTAAACGTGCTGCATATGGACGAACACCTGGCCGCACTCAGCACCTTTGCCAACGGCGGTATCCACACCGACAACTATTATATTGAACGCGTGGAAGACAACAACGGCCGCGTGCTGGAAGAACATATCCCGCAGGAAAGCGAAGCTTTCACCCCGCAGGACTCCTTTTTGCTTATTAATATGATGAAGGGCGTTGTGCAAAACGGCAGCGGCCGCGCCGCCAGCCGTTTGGGCCGCCCGCTGGCCGGCAAAACCGGCACCACCCAAAGCCACCGCGACATGTGGTTTGTGGGCATGACGCCGCGCATTGCCGCCGCCGCCTGGATGGGGTACGACGACGATACCTCGCAGGAAAAATACCAATGGCAGGGCAGCACCACCGCCCGCTGGTGGACCGATATCATGGAGCAAATTTTAAAGGACGAACCCAAGGACGATTTCCCCGTGCCGGAAGGTATTTCCTTTGCTTACATCAACCCCAACACGGGCAAGCTGGCCACGCCGACCGACCCGAACAAATTTTTGGAAGCGTTTAAAAAAGGCACACAGCCCACCAGTTTTTAGTCGCAGCGCCCGCCGAAAGGCGGGCGTACTGTCTTTAGTATGAAAGCAAACACGCAAAAACCTCCTGAAATTTCTTTTTACTACGGCCTTGCCAACCAAAGCGCCGCGGCATTTTTTGCGGCCAAAAAGTTTTTATCCGCGGGCAAAAGCGTGTTATATTTAACGGCGCAGGACCCCGATTTGTTTGAAAACGCCTTGGAAGAATTTACCGCCGGGCAGGATTTGCGCTTGCTCTCTTTTCCGGAACAAAAACCGGGGCAAATGGCCGCCTTGTATGGGTTGCTAAACGGACAAAACCCCTTTGCCATCTGTGCCCAATATGCAGATTGGACCACCCCGCTGCCCGCGCCGGAAGATTTTCGTTCCAACACCTTTGCCGTGCAACGCGGCGCCACCATTCGCCGCAGCGACCTGCTGGACGTGCTGCAACACCGCGGCTATACGCGCGAAGACTATACCGAAATCCCCGGTCAATATGCCGTGCGCGGCAGCGTGGTGGACATTTTCCCGCCCGGGCAGGCGCGGCCTTTGCGTTTGTATTTTGCCGGCAACCGTATAGAAACCATCAGCAGTTTTGACATTGACACCCAAAACACCAAAGAACACAAAGACGGCGTGGTCATTATCCCGCTGAAGTTTGAGCACGAGCCCGCCACCCTGGCAGACTATGTGCGCGGCGCGCAATATATTTTTGACGAGCCGCCGCAGGATTTTGACTTTACGCAATACCCCGGTGCGGCGGTGCTTAGCCAAATGCCCACGCACTTGGGCATCAACTGCAATTTAAAGGCCAATATAGAGTTTAACGCCAACTTTAAACTGTTGGACGCCGAAGCCGCCTCTTTGCAAAAACAAGGCATGCAGGTGACCATCACCTGCTTAAACCGCGGCGAACTGGACAGAATGACCGAACTGATGCAGGATTATGAACACCTCAAAACCCTGCCCGTTAAAATATCGCCTTTAACGCAAGGCTTTTACAGCCCGGACGAAAAATTTGCGCTGATTACCTCGTCGGAAATTTTAAACCGCCGCTACCGCACTTCCAGCGTGCTTAAACACTTTGACATAGAAGGCGCGCAAAAAGTGCGCTTTAAAGAGCTGCGCCCCGGCGATTATGTGGTGCACCAAAACCACGGCATAGGCAAATACTTGGGGTTGGAAATTATGGATAAAGAAGAAAACCCCACCGACTGCCTGATTATTGAATACCGCCGCGGGAGCAAACTTTATGTGCCGATGTACGACTTTAAACGCGTGCAAAAATACATTGGCGCAGGCGGCAAAGCGCCCACCTTGTCGACTTTGGGCGGCGTGGCCTGGAAAGACGTTAAAAAACGCGTGAAAGAAGAAGCGCAAAAAACCGCCAAAGAAATTTTGCGCATGGAAGCCATGCGCCAAGCCGCCGGCGGCGAAGCCTTGCCCGGCGACCCGCGCATTGAAGAAGAATTTGCAGACTCTTTCCCCTATGTTTTGACGGCAGGGCAAACCCAAGCCATAGAAGATGTACTGCGGGACCTTTCCAGCAACCGCCCCATGGACCGCGTGCTGGTGGGCGATGTGGGTTTTGGCAAGACGGAAGTGGCCATGCGTGCCGCCCTGCACGTGGTGATGAGCGGCAAACAGGTAATGATGCTGGCCCCCACCACCATTTTGGTAGACCAGCATTGCAAAACCTTCCGCAAGCGCATGGCGGGCTTTCCGGTCAACATACAAATGCTGTGCCGCTTTCAAACCAAGCGCGAACAAAAAGAAATTATCCAACAAGTCAAAGACGGCGTGTGCGACATTATTATCGGCACGCACCGCCTGCTTTCCAAAGACATTGGCTTTAAAGCGCTGGGACTGGTGATTATTGACGAAGAGCACCGCTTTGGCGTGAAACAAAAAGAAAAAATCAAAGCCAAAAGTGCCGGCGTGCATACCTTAATGCTAAGCGCCACGCCCATTCCGCGCACACTCAACCAGTCGCTTTCGTCTTTGCGCGATATCTCGCTGATAGACACGCCCCCGCGCGGTCGCACCCCCATCAAAACGGTAGTCACCGCTTGGAATAACGAGCTGGCGGCCGCCGCCATCACGCAGGAACTGGCCCGCGGCGGACAGGTGTATTACGTATATAACAGCGTGCAAAGCATGGAAAGCCGCTACCTCTTTTTAAAACGCCTCGTGCCCGAAGCACGCATTTGCATGGCGCACGGCCAAATGAAAGAAAGCGATTTGGAACAAACCTTGTGGGACTTTCACAACGGCAAATACGACATTCTGCTGGCGTCCACCATTATAGAGTCGGGCCTAGACATCAGCAATGCCAACACGCTGATTGTGGAAAACGCGCAAAACTTTGGGCTGGCCCAGCTTTATCAGCTGCGCGGGCGCATTGGCCGCGGCGACAAAAAAGCCTATTGCTATTTGTTCCACCCGGACTGGCTGTTTAAAAAATCCCCCGAGCCCGAAGAAAATACTTACAGCCAGCTGCTGGCCATGCCCTATAAAGCCCCGCAGGAAAAAGACCCCACCGAAGAAGCCAAAAAACGCTTGGCCGCGCTGATGGAATTTAGCGATTTGGGCAGCGGCTTTAAGCTGGCCCTGCGCGACATGGAAATACGCGGCGCCGGCGAGCTGCTGGGCGTAAAACAGCACGGCTACGTCAACGAGGTGGGCCTGAGTTTGTATTGCGACCTAGTGGCCAACGAAGTCAAAAAATTAAAGGGCGAACCCGTCAAACGCCAAATCCGCGCCACGGTCAACCTGCCGCTGCCGGCCTATATTCCGCCCGATTATCTGCCCGATGACAGCGACCGTTTGAAATATTACAAAGAGCTCATGAGCGCCGACGAAACGCGCGCCCAAAGTATTTTGGCCAAACTGGCCGACCTTTCCGGCCCGGTGCCGCAGGAACTGAAAAACTTAAACCGCATTTTGCAAATTTCTCGCCGGGCGGGGCTTATCCAAATTTACCATGTGGAGTTTGCCTACGGCGCGCTGGACTTGCTGTTTACCAGCGACTTTAAAATGTCGGCCGATTTGCCTGCCCTTGTGCTGCAAAAATACGGCCCTCGCGTGCAGTTTATCAAATCACGCAACGGCGACGGCGTGCGCCTGCGCCTAAATAAAGAAGACGACCCCGTGGCCGAGGCCGAAAAAGCCCTCAGCTTTTTTGAAGGGATTATACAACCCCAAAATGCTATAGTATAGAATATGAAGAAAATACCCTTTTTGCTTTTAGCCTTTTGTCTGCTTGCCGCTTGTGAAAAAACACCCACGCCGGCCGCGGCCGATGCCCCCATATCTGCCGATACGGTGGTGGCCAAAGTAGGCCCGGTGTCTATCACCCAGCAGCAACTGGACAACCGCCTGGCGGTGCTTTCTAAAGAAGACCAGGATTTTGCCAAAACCTCCGTCGGACGGCGCAATTTTATCAACCTCTTGGTGCGTGAACAGCTTATTGCCCTGGACGCCAAAGACGAAGGCATAGACCAGACCGACGTCTATTTAACCGCCATGGAAGACAAACGCGCCCAACTGGAAGATATTTATAAAGAATATTCCGACTCTCTCTTGGGCCGCCTGTGGGAAGAAACCCTGCAGGAAAAGGGCATTTCTTCCGTCACCGACGAAGAAATTGCAGCCTATTACGACAAATACCCCTATGAAATGACGATTAAGCAAATCATCATTCCCGACGCCCAAACGGCAGACGCCGTCTGGCGCGAACTAAAACGCTCCAAAAGCCGCTGGAAAGAATTGGAACGCCAATATTCCAAAGCCCCCGAACAAAGCAAGGGCAAAGAAATTACGTTTATGCCCGGGGAGTTTATACCGGAGCTGGAAGTGATTGCAGCCAATTCCCCCACGGGCAGCGTGCAGGGGTTTGTCAAAACCGCACAGGGATTTCATATAATAATGAAGACGCGGGAAAAACGCCTTTCGTTAAAAGAGGCCGCCCCGCGCATACGCACTATTTTGGAAAACCAAAAAATAGACGCGGCATTAAACGCTTTGCAAAATAAATATAAGGTGGTTATTTATGAACAAGATGAATAGATTTTTATTGCCGGTGCTGGCCTTGTGCCTGGCTGCCGGTGCCCAGGGGAAAGTGCTGGAATCTTCCGTCGCTACCGTAAACGGCAAGCCCGTTTTGGCCTCGGAATATGACACCTATTACGAAGGCGTCATTGAACAGTACCAGGCGGCGGCGCCGCAGTTTTTGGAGCAACCCTATGCCAAGGATTTCTTGGGCAAAGAAGTGCTTAAAGAACTGATTTCCAAAGAGCTTTTGTATCAGGCCGCCGACGAAGCCAAAATTGTGGTCAAAGATTCGGAAGTGGACGAAGGCATTAACGAAATCAAAACCCGCTTTATCGTAGACGACAACGGCAAGCAGGACCCCAAAGGGGCCGACAAACGCTTTAACGAAGCGCTCAAAAAACAGCACATGACGCTCAAGTCCTACAAAGAAAAAATTAAAAAGGATATTGCCGTCAAAAAGCTGATGGAAGCGCAAATCCAGGCCACGGTTAAACCGGTGGAAGAAGCCGACGTAAAGGCCCTCTACGCCAATGTGGAAGCGGCCATGAAAAACAACACCAAGGCGCTTAAAAAACTGGAAAAAGAAGACCCCGCCAAACTGCGCGAAGCGCAGCTGATTGCCGCGAAACTCAAACAACTCTCCGCCGAGCAGGTGCGCGTAGGCCACATTTATTTGGCCGTCACCAAAGACATGTCTAAAGAAGACGCCAAGAAAAAAGAAGAACTGGCCAAACAAATTAAAAAAGAGTTGGACAACGGCATGGACTTTTCCGCCGCAGTGAAAAAATATACCGAAGACAAAACCGCCCTGGCCAGCGGCGGCGACATGATTTTGATTAAAGGCATTGCCCCCAAAGAAATAGACGAAGCTGCTTTCTCTTTGGCGGTGGGCAAAGTGAGCGAACCGATTAAAACCGATATCGGCTGGCACATTATTAAAGTGAAAGAAAAACGCGCCGAAAAAGAAATTGGTTACGAAGACATCGCGCAGGATTTGGCCCAATACGTGGCACAGCAAAAAATCCAAACGGCCTTGGCCGAATACGTCAACGGTTTGGCCGACAAAGCCGACATCAAAGTGACCAAAACCTTTGAAGTGGACGCCCAAATAGAAGCCGAAGCCGCCAAACGCGCCGCCGAAGAAGCCAAAGCCGAAGCCAACAAAGCCGCTAAAGAAGAAGTAAAAGCGGATAAAAAAGACGCCAAGGCAGACAAAAAGGCTGAAGAAAAAGCTGAAAAAAGCGACGCCAAAAAATAATATTTAACACGTTACACAAAAGGCGGCGTCCGGCAAACGGGGGCCGCCTTTCTTAAAATATGAAAAAAGAAAATAAACCGCTCATCTTTATTACCGCTGGCGAGCCGCTGGGCATCGGGCCGGAAGTGACCGTAAAAGCTCTGCAAGACCCGCGCGTGGCCAAAGCCTGCCGGCCTATTTTAATCGGGGAGCCGTTTACGCTTATTGAAGCCGGCTACACCCCGCAGCTGGCGCCGCTTTTGCCGCAGCAATCTTTGCTTAAGCGCCCCAATAAGCGCGTGCCCAGTGCCTGGGGAGGCGAAATTTCTTTTAAATCGTTGCAGCTGGCCTGCGAGCTGGCCAGCCAAACGCCCGGTTCGGCCATTGTAACGGCTCCTATCTCTAAACAAAGCTGGGCCAAAGCCAAGGTGCCTTTTACGGGACATACCGAATTTTTGCGCGCCCATTACGGCAAAACCGCCCTTATGATGTTTGTCAGCGGGCCGGTGCGCTGTGCGCTCGTCAGCGAGCATTTTGCCATTAAAGATTTGCATAAAGTTATCACCAAACAGCGCATTGTAAATGCCGGGGTGGATTTTGTCCGTGCACTAAATAAACTGGGCATACAAAAACCGCACATCGCCCTATGCACGCTCAACCCACACGGGGGCGACAACGGCCGCTTTGGCAACGAAGAAGCCCGCACCATTATCCCCGCCATGAAAGCTTTGCAAGCCAAAGGGATAGAGGCCGAAGGCCCCTACCCGGTGGACAGCCTGTGGCTGGCGCACGCGCGCGGCATTTTTGACGGTATTTTGTGCATGTATCACGACCAGGCACTACTGGGACTTAAACTGGCGGCCGAAGAACCCATTGTGCACATTACCGCCGGGTTAGACTTTTTGCGCACGTCTCCCACGCATGGCACCGCTTTTGACATTGCCGGGCAAAACAAGGCCGACCCTTCCAGCATGATAGCTGCCATTTTGTTTGCCGCCGGCAAATAATTTGCCCATAAAAAACCCCGCTCTTTTTAGCGGGGTTTTTAACTGTTTTTATAAATTCATTCGGTAACACGTTTTGGCAGAATAGTCACACTTCACTGTTGTTAAGGAAGAAGCCAACTGCTGGCACATACTATCCCCCCATTCCGTATTGGGACGGCAGAACAGATCTCCTGTTTTTTCATCGGACGTATAGCCGCGGATATACGTAAGCAGCAAAATATCAAAATCTGAAGTGGCCTGCCCCTTATTCTTTTTATAAGAGTAACGGGCATGCCCTGTACCATTAAAAATTGTTGTCTTGTCATCTACATATAAGGTACTGTCGCACCAGCCGTTCTCATTTTCGCACAAACCGTCCACGTTCGTACCAAAGCACCGGGTGCGGGCTTCTATTCCCAAAGCAGCCATATAGCGGCCCAGGTCCATGCAATTGTCTCTGCCGCCGTTCATCAAATACAAATCTCTTCCTTCTTTTATGTTTTTAAACCAAGGCAATACTTTAGCTACCTTTGCCTCCGCTATGGCCTTTTCATACCGAGGTAGCGCAATAGCTGCCAAAATGCCGATTATCAGCACCACTACCAAAAGTTCAATAAGCGTAAACCCACTAATACGGGAAAAATAAGTATTTTTGTTCATATTTAAATTGTAACAAAAAACGGCATTTTAAACGTAGCCGGCACAAGGTCTTTTTTTCCCGTTCTAATTTGATAAAATAATGATATGTGGGAGATTAGCCATTTTGACGAGTTGGACTCCACCAACACGTATGTAAAAAACAATTACGAACGCTTGGCCAATCACTCCGTCGTTACGGCTTCCGTTCAAACCGCCGGCAGAGGCAGAATGGACCGGAAGTTTATTTCCGACGAGGGCGGGCTATATTTTTCCCTATTATTAAAAGACGCTCATCTGCAGTT
>CALUQA010000007.1 GCA_944322775.1 uncultured Elusimicrobiales bacterium | reverse complement strand
CGGCTTTTGCTTTCTTTTGCTCTTCGGAAAGGACGGGATTGAAATCTTTAAAAACGTTCAAATCCGTAAAGCGGGTGACGGCGTTTTTAAGGTCTTTGTCGTAGCTGCCGCCCCAGTGAAAGGTTTTGCCTTCTTTTACCTGCAGGCCGGAAATGTCCACCCCGCATTTCTTAAACGGGGCGCGGTCGGTCGACGTAAAATCGGTGCCCACAACCGCCACCACCGAAGGTTGGGCAAAATAACTGGCCGAGATAGAGGAATAACTGGCCGCTCCGCCCAGCACGCGTTCGGCGCGGCCGTGGGCGTTTTCTATACTGTCAAAAGCGACAGAGCCTATAACAAGTATGCGGTTCTTCACGGATTAAGCCTGCTCTTCTAAATAAGTTTTAATTTCAACGCGGTTGTTGAAATCGTCAAAGAAAGCCTGTTGGGCCGTTTCCATTTTGGTTTCAAACAACTGGCGTTCAAAGGCGTCTTTGTTTTTTTCAAAATCTTTCATGTTGCCGTTTTGGGTCTGATAGGCAAAGCGCACTTCTTCCGGCGTTAATTTATACAGGGAATAAAGCCCCATGCGGAAGCGGTCCGCCAGTTTGCTGCGGCGGATTTGCTCTTCAAACTGGGCCGGGCTTACGCCCAACTGGTGGCGCACGGCGTATTCGTAAGCGGTTTTGTTGAACTGGCCGTTTTGATTAAACTGGGGGGAGGAGTGAATGTCAAAGGCCACTTCATAGTCTGCCACGGCCATGCCAAACTCTTTGGCGGCTTGGTTAAGCACCTCTTCGCTGATTAAAGCGCTGAGGGCTTGTTGGTTGATGACTTTCATCAAGTCTTCGTCTACGTCCACGCCGTTGTTGCGCAGCACGCGGGCCTGAGCGTCGGAAGCTTTATAAAGCGTGCGGTAGGTAATCGGCTCGGAGCCCACCATGGCCACATTGCTGCTAAACGTGCCGCGGCGGTAAGAGTCCAGCCCGATATAGCCGATACTGCCGATAAAAAACGCCAGCGTGATGATTAAAATACTTCTTTTGTATTTGATGAGAAAAGAAATCATGCTTGTAAATGCTCCTTATTTTCCTTCTTTGGTTTCTTCGGCGGATTCTTCCGTATTTTCTTCACCGCCGATTTTGCACATGCCTTCAATGCGTCCGCCTTCTTCCACAATCATTTTTTGGGCGCGGATATCGCCTTTAATAGAGGCCTTGGCCAACACTTCCAACATGTCGGCGCAGACATTGCCTTCAATGTCGCCGCCGCACACCACGGTCTGACCGGTTACGTCGCCGGTTATTTTGCCGCCTTCGCCTACGATGACTTGGCGGGCATTGTCTACAGAGCCTTCCAGCTTGCCGTCCACGCGCAAAGAACCTTGCACGCTAAGCGTTCCCTGGAAATAGCATTCCGCGCTGACGATGGAAAAATGTTCGCCGGACGCAAAATCTGAATCTTTTTTTAAGAAGCCCATACTTCCTCCCGGATTTATTTAAAATAGTCTCTTGGATTGACGGGCCGCCCGTCTTTCCACACTTCATAATGCAAGTGGGTGCCCGTGCTGCGGCCGGTGGTACCCATAAAAGCAATTTGCTGCCCGCGTTTGACCACGTCGCCCGGTTTTACTTTAATGCCGGTGGCATGCGCATAAAGCGTGGAGTAGCCAAACCCATGGTCAATCAGCACAGCCTGCCCGTATCCGTTCACCCAGCCGGTGTGGCGGACTACGCCGTCGGCGGTGGCTAAGATGGGGCTGTCTGGCTTGCCGGCAAAATCCAGTCCGTTGTGCATGTGGCCTATCGGCTGGCCAAACGGGTCGCGGCGGTAGCCAAAGCCGGAGCTGATACGCGCCGAGGACGGGCGAATGGAGGGCGTGGAATGCAGCCCTTCGCGGCGGTTGGCGTAATACCAGGCAATTTCCTGAAAAGAGGCCAGCCGCTGCTGCGCCGTGTCCTGCATGTTGTTTATGTATTTTTCAAATTCTTCCGTATCAAAATCTTTCAAGTCCGAGTCAAACAGCGCCTTGGCCCGTTCGTCTTCTTTTTCTTGCAGGCCTTTGGGCAAATTGATAAATTTTCCGCCGGGCATGCCCAGCATTTGGCGCATTTGCTGTTCGGTGGTTTGGGTTAAATCCAAATAGTGACGCCCGCGTTCCAGCTCATCGGAAATGAGCTTCATTTTAACGCGCATAATTTCGTTGTCGGCCTTGGTCAAATGATAGTCATAAGCTCTGCTCCACAGCCAAAGTGCCCCCAAGGTTAAGGCCAGCCACACCACCAGCAGCAGCACTAATGTTAAACCCGACAGCTTAAATTTTCTGGACACGCCGGCACGCGGCATCAAGATGATGTCCACCCGGTCGCTTAAAAATCTGTTTAACGAATTAAATTTTTTGCCCATCCTTTTCATTTTATCATATTGGGCTGGTGCTTCGGCTATATTGTTGGGGCGGGGCTAGCGGCGTTTGCCCTGGGCTTTGCTGCGCTTAGGGTTTGTGTCAACGCCGTAGAAATTTAAAATACCCTGATAGATAGCCTCGGCAAACTGCTCTCTGCCTTTGGGGCTTAAGACCAGTTCTTCCTGTTCGGGCAAAATCATATAAGCGTTTTCAATTAAAATGCTGGGTATTTCGGGAATACGCGGAATGAACAAAACGTCGTTGGCAATCAGGCCGTTGTCGGGCAAGGCAATCAGGCGGTTGAATGCTTTATAGACGCTTTCGGCCAAATCAAAACTGTGCGGATAGGTGTAATAGACCGAATACCCGCGCGGTGCGGCCAGCGGGTTGACCGTGTCTGGCAAGGCGTTATGGTGCAGACTGACAAAAATATGGGCGTCTTGGTCCAGTGCCATTTGGTAGCGCGCCGGCAAAGACATATGGTTTTGTCCTTCACGCGTCATGATCACGGTGGCGCCGGCGGCTTGCAGCTTGGGTTTGAGCGCTTCGGCCAAGGCCAGGTTGGCCTCATATTCCAGCACGCCCGTTGGGCTGACCAGCCCGTCATAGGGCGGCACGCGTTTGGGGCTGTGGCCGGCGTCCAGCAGAATGCGTGCCCCTTGCAGCGGTTTTTGGTCCGTGGGAGTTATTGGCGGTTTATGGCGCAGGGTAAGCACAAAATCGTTGCCGTCATAGCGGTAGGCATGGCCCCAAGGTTTCTGCCCTGCTTTGAAATAAAGGACAAATTTAATTACGCCGTCTTGGGGATCCGTCCACGTGGCTTTTTCTAATATGGGGGACGTGGCGTCAAAACTAAAGTTTTCGTTAAAAGTGGGGGTGTAATAAAACGCAATTTCCATGCGGTTGGAAAACTCGTGAATAGACACCGGCACCTGTTTGGTAAGTTGCCAGCGGATTAATGTGTCGCCGGGTTCGGCCAGCGTTTGCATGGAAAGCAAGGTGTTGGGGCCATAATCGTCCGCCGAGAAAAACTTTAATTTTTTTTCTTCCAGCCAGGCTTTTTCCCCGTCCCCCAAATTCAAGCGGTAAAGGCCGTTATCTCTTCCATCGGCCAGCACTTCGCCATAGGCGCGGTAATAGGGGTATAAGCTGCCTTGGCGCACGGCAATTTGGCGCAGTTTTACGCCCGGGTCGTTTACGCGGGCGGGCCATATTTTTTGCGTGTCCAACACGCGTATTTTTTCTTTGGCGGTGGTTTTTGCCTTGGTTTTGGTGGCCGGGTCATACAAAGAATACGTCACTTTGGCTTGGCGCGGTTGTTGGTTGGTGCGCAGCACGTATTTGGCACGGTAAAGCCCCGGCGTGCGGGAGTCTTCTTTAAGTTTAATATTCTTGCCGCCTTTTAAACCGCTTAAGGTAGCCGTCACCTGTGCCCCCGGCGTGCCGCGGGCGGAAAGATTGACGGTGTCACCCGGCAGCACCCACAGCGGAAGGGCGGGGTAAATTTCGTCTTTGTCAAAGCGGGCCTTGCCGGTAAAATCTTTAATGGGGGTGCCGGGCACGATGATGTGGCGCACGGCCTGATAGGTGTTGTCTTTATTTTTGGCCGTAAGCACGAAAGCAAACGTGCCCTGCTCCACCGGCAGATAGGTGATAAAAGTGCCGTTTTGGTTTTCCGGCACATTCTGCCCGTTAATGTCCAGCGTGGCGTCCGGCACGTTTAATTTGCCGAAAAGATACACGCTTTTGGCCCCGCGGGCTACGGGCATTTTTTCCTGCGGGTATTGCACGGTAATGGGGGCATTTTTGGCCTGCGGGCCCGTGACGGCAGGCAAGTACGGCGCGACGGGCAAATCCTGCGCGCGGGCAAATAAAGCGCAAAAAAAGAGCGCTGCCGCCCATAAAAGTATTCTTTTCATGCTATAAAAATGATAACATAAATCTATGACAACGCGCGAGGAAGTAGTTCGCTTCTTAAACGAATATTTGCACAGCGCCGAAATACCTGACATGAGCCATAACGGTCTGCAGGTGGAAGGACGCAGCCGCGTGCGCAAAATTGTATTTGGCGTGTCGGCCAGTTTGGAGCTTTTTAAAAAAGCACAGGCAGCCGGTGCGGATATGATTATTGTGCACCACGGGCTTTTGTGGGGCAAAGAACAAGCCTTGACGGGCGTATTTGGCCGTCGGGTGGGTTTTTTGCTGCGCCATGAAATCAGTTTGCTGGGCTATCATTTGCCTTTGGACAAACATCCGCAAATTGGCCATAACGCGTTGTTGCTTAAAGCGTTGGACGCAAAAGACATTCAGCCGTTCGCTTCTTATCACGGGCAGGATATCGGTTTTTACGGGCGCATTAAGCCTGCGGCTTTGGCTTCTGTCGTGCGCAAACTGCAAAAGACATGCCAAAGCAAAGCTATTATTCTGCCGTTTGGCCCCAAACGCATTTGCACGGTGGGGGCTGTAAGCGGCGGCGGCTGGAGCATGCTGCCTGACGCGGCAGCGCTGGGACTGGATTTGTTTGTAACCGGTTCTTTGGACGAACCCGCCCATGAGTTAAGCCGCGAAAACAACATCAACTGCGTGGCATTGGGCCATTACAATTCCGAAAAACCGGGTGTGCTGGCCTTGATGAACCTGGTGCAAACCCATTTTGACGTTCAAACGCAATTTATTGATGTGCAAAATCCAATTTAGGGGGAAACCCATGACAGACGTAAAAAAGTTAGCTAAAAAAATAGACGAATACCGCGATTTTATTATAGACGTGCAAACGCAAATGACGGCTTGCCCGGCCATTACCCCGCACGAAAAAGGCGGCCTGGGCGAAAGCGCCAAAGCGGAATACCTTTTAAAAGTGTTAAAAGCCATGAAGTTTGACGAAATAAAAGTGTTGGAAGCCAAAGACCCTGCCTCTCCGACGGGCGTGCGCCCCAACATCGTGGCCAAATATTATGGCGAAAACCGCAAAAAAACCCTCTGGGTCATGGCGCACATGGACGTGGTGCCCCCCGGGGATTTGAGCATGTGGAAAACCGATCCTTTTAAAGTAGTCGTCAAAGGCGACAAAATTTATGGCCGCGGCACCGAAGACAACCAACAGGGCTTGGTTTCTGGCTTGCTGGTGGCCAAAGCCTTGATGGACCAGGGCGTGCGCCCGCCGGTAAACTATGCCTTGCTGTTAAATGCAGACGAAGAAGTGGGCAGCGACTATGGCATTATTACCGTGCTGAAAAAATACGGCAAAATTTTCGGCAAGGAAGACAGCTTTATCGTGCCCGACGGCGGCAATGCCAAAGGGGACATGGTGGAAATTGCCGAAAAGAACATGATGTGGCTGAAATTTACGGTGCTGGGCAAACAAACCCATGCGTCCACCCCGCAAAACGGCAACAACGCCTTTGTGGCCGCCAGCCACTTGGTGGTGGCATTGCGCGATTTGTACAAGCAATTTAACAAAAAAGACCGCCTGTTTGACGTGCCTTACAGCGTGTTTGAACCGACCAAGCACGAAGCCAATGTGCCCAACGTCAACACCATTCCGGGCAGCGATGTGTTTTATTTGGACTGCCGTGTGCTGCCCTGCTATACCAACAAACAAGTACTCGACGCCGTGCTGAAAATTGCCAAGGCGGTGGAGAAGAAATTTAAAGTAAAAATCACGGTAAAAGAAGTAATCAATGATTCTTCCAAACCGACGGACAAAAATGCTGCAATCGTTAAACTGGTGACTAAATACGTCAAAGAAGTGTACCGCAACAACCCCAAAGTGCAGGGTGTCGGCGGCGGCACGGTGGCGGCGTATTTGCGCAATGCGGGCTTCCCGGCGGTGGTGTTTTCCAAGCTGGACGAAACAATGCACCAGCCCAACGAATACTGCAGCATCAAAAACACCATGGGCGACGGAAAAGTGTTTTTGCTGTCGCTTATGAACCTTAAATAAGGGGAACCTATGAAGAAAGGCTTTACGGTAATAGAAATTGTTGTCACGCTGCTTGTGTTTGCGTTGCTTTTGGGCTTGACGGTGCCCAAGTTTATCACGTTGGTAAACAAAGCACGCGAAGGCAGCACCAAACATCAGTTGGTGCGTTTGCGCAG
>CALUQA010000006.1 GCA_944322775.1 uncultured Elusimicrobiales bacterium | reverse complement strand
GGGTCAAAGCGCTCGTCGCTGACAAACAGCGTATCGCCAATAAACTGCATAAACCCGTCTATATGACCGATTTTATCCCCCGTTTCTCTGGGCAGCCACACAACGTGCTCGGCCCCTAAAGCGGCAAAAAGCTCGTCTTCCACAATTTCCTGCTCGCCGGGGGCCGATTGCCGAAAAATGCGCTGCCCCAAAAAGCAAAACGCCGTTCCGTCCGGCCCGCACACAATATTTCCGCCGTCCAGCCGAACACAACACTCCCGCACCGGAAACAACCGTTGGACCGCGGCGTTTATTTGCGCCGTAAACTTGGGGGTGTAATTGGCGTAACGCGGCCGAAAAAGCATGCGGTAAAGCTCCCCCGTTTGGCTGTTTTGCACGGGCAGAAAGTCCCGCACCCAAATGTCGGGTAAATCCAACACGCGCACCGTATGATACGCCGCCAACGCCTGATATAGACAAGGAAAAAAGGCTTCATAGGCCGGATAAATTTTCAGCACCTCACGCGTGGGTTTTGCAACATAAATTATTTGTTCTTTCATATTTTCTTTATCCTTTCAAAAGAAAAAAGCATAAACAAATCGGCCGCGGCCAAGCCGGAGGCTTAAAAAGGTTTCACTAAAATCCTATAGCGGCCCCGCTCTGTCACCCGCATTGCCCAAAGAAACACCAGCGGCGCAAATAGCCCCTTTTTGAAAAGAGCCATGATTGAGCTGTTCAAACATTTGCAAAGCCTGTCGGCTTTTCTTGTGGGCATAATCATATAAGGTGCAAATCTGAGGCGATACGCATCAAACGATAGGGATGCAAAATCAACTGCCCGTAGACGAAAAAAGTCAAATTAACAAAGCCAAGCCAAAAAACAAATTTATGCCATTTGGCGGAAACACAAACATATACGCCCGCCCAAACGCCTGCCAAAACAACAAGTGCAATGATATATTCCATATATGCCTCCTATTTACAAAAACCCACTTTCGGCTCCATGCGCTGCTGCTTGACGGTTTGTTCTTCCTGGAGCAGCTGAAGCAAAGCCATTTTGTCTTGCTGGGTGCCCAAAATGGCGGCTTTATTTTTGACTACGGCAAAATCCCCGGGGGTTAAACAACGCAACGTGGCTGCTTCCTGCGGGGTAATGGGTTGTTTAAAAAAATAACGAAAAGCCTGCTGCACTTGCTCTGCCGTCAAAAAACCGTATTTTACTTTAAAGCTGAAACGCCGCAGACAAGCTGGGTCCAGCCGGTCTATCAGGTTGGTGGTGCACACAAACGGATAGGGGTGCTGTTCCATCCAGGTCAGCATTTCGTTCACGCCGGAAATTTCCCACGAATGGCGGGCCATGGCGCGATCCTGCAAAAAAGTGTCCGCCTCGTCAAAAATGAGCATTTGTTTTTCCTCTTTGGCGCGGGCAAAAGCCGCGGCTATGTTATGTTCGGTTTCCCCCACATACGCGCTGATAAGGCTGGAGGCCCTTTCCTGCCGCACCTTCAGCCCCAGTTCTTGCGCCAAAAAACGCGCATAGGCAGACTTGCCCGTGCCGGAAGCGCCGTATAAACAAAGGGAAAAATTTAAATGTTGTAAATTTTTTAAGCGCTTGGTCAAATTATTCAAATCCAAACTGGCATTGATAAGCGAGGCGTTAAACTTCGTCTCATTTTCTTGCTTTGTTGGCACGCTGCCTCCCCCTTGCAAAGCCTGGTGCATAATGTCTATATGCCTGCGCACGGTGGCCAAATTGCCTTTGACCATATGAGCGGCCCGAGAGGCGCTTTCTATCATGGAAGGCGGAATGCTGAACTCTTTGGCCAGGGCCAGCGTCTGTTTGGGCGAATGGGGCAAATGATGGGCTTTTAACTGGGAACACCACATTTTTTGCCGTACCTCAACAGGCGGTTCTTCAAAGTGAACGGCCAGCGTAAAACGACGGATAAAGGCCGGGTCCATACGCGTAATGTCATTGGTTGTCCAAATGACCGGGCAGGAATTATTTTCAAGCAAACGGTTTATTTCCACCTTATCACAACGCGTCATGTAGCTGGAAAAAATATCTTCCGCTTCGTCCACCAGCAAACAAGCGTTCCCGTCGCGGGCCAAAAGCCCCGTTTTTTGGTGCAACTGCTGCAGGCGATAATTGGTGCCGTGTTGCTCCTTGGGGTTGTTTTCCCCCACCGCATACATACGCCGTTTGGCGCAAGCGGCCAGCATAAGGGCAAAGCTGGTCTTGCCGGTGCCGGGGGCCCCGTACAGCAGCACATTAACGCCCTTGTTTTTGCCCGCGTTCTTCATCAGTTGAACGGCAAAGTCGGTTTCCGGCACATATTCAAAATCCGCTTCGTGCAATGTGTTTGCCAATGGTTTGCCCAAAAAAGCGGCTTTCATTTCCTCTTCTGTGTCATACTTGTTATTTAAAAACTCCCTCAAGCTGTCGTTTATCCCGTAATAAGGGGTAAATCCCTTTCCCACACTAATCAGCCCAAAACGCCGCAACGGCGCCTGCGGCAACAAAAAAGGCAAAATGTCTTCTTCGTTAAGGCCCATCATAACGGACCAATTTTCCACGCATAAATCACGTTCAAACAGACATACATTGACAAAAGAGGAAAAATAACGGTTTTTGCGCCACAGCATGCCTGTTTCCAGCAAAGTCTTTTCCTCTTTGCATAAGCCGAAAAGATGCCCGGCAAAAACCAAATTACGGGCCAACACGCTTTTTTTAACGCCGTGCGGAACGTGACTGTGTTGGGCTAAACCCTTTCTCATGCTTTTTACCCATTCTTTTTTGTCTTTTTCCAAATCTCCTTTAAGTTTAAACGTTTTAAACAAATGCGTATATTTAGTGCCCCAACGGTATAAATCATAAATGTCCATCTTTCCGCTGTAACACGGGGATTTCATAAAGCGGTTAATATAAAAAAAACTGCGGTAATCATCATATGTATATTTCATAAATCCTCCTGCTTTGTATAGTGTAAAACAGGCACGCGACAGCATTGCGTCGCACTGCAAAACCCGCATTTTTGCGCAGACAAACAAGATAACCTTTAGAAACGACAACCCCCTGTCGCCATTTTCTGCTATGATTAGTAAAAGAGGCTTTTATGCAAAAAGAAATGCACAATAAAATAACCCGCCTGATTTATGAACTCAACGCTTTGGACAAAGGCGCTATTTCGTTGGCGGATATGGCAGCGGAGTTGGGGGTGTCGCTGCGCACACTGCAAAGAGATATGCGCGACATACAAGAAGCCGAGTTCCCGCTCTTTTGCCCCGCGCCCGGCCAATATGCGTTCATGGAAGGGTTTTCTTTAAAAAAGATGAAAATTTCCGACAAAGAGGCCTCTTTGCTGGTGCTTATACACGAAATTGCCTGCTCCTTGGGGGATAATTTTGACAGCTCCTACGCTTTGCTTAAAAAACGGCTGCTTTCCGCACAAGCCGACAGCCCCTTTTTTGTAAAGTTTGCCGGCGGAGAAACCTTCCCCGATACGCCCCTTACGCAAGAAATTGCCCGCTGCATAACCGCACAGGAAATAATTACCCTTTCTTATCTAAAGGGCCGGCGGGAGCTTTACCCCGTCTGCCCGCTTAAACTGCTGTGGATAGAAGGCTTTTGGTATTTGCTGGCTTTAACCAACACGCACAAACTGTTAAAATTTCGTTTAAATAAAATTACCTCCGTGCAGGGAACGGGCAAGTTTTTCTCCCGCCCGCCCGATATTGAAAACCTCATTCGCCAAGGCACCAATATTTGGTTTGACCAAGAACGCCCGCTAAACGTACTGTTGGAAGTATCCCCTCAAGCGGCTAAATATTTTCAAACACGGGCTTATTTCCCCTTGCAAAAAACGGAAAAGAAGCTGCCAAACGGCGGGCTTATTATCTCTTGCAAAGCCGTGAATATACAGGAAATTTTGCCCACTATTCTGCATTGGATACCCGACATTACGGTTAAATCCCCGGCCGAACTGGCACAAACCGTAAAAAATCTGTTAAACACTTATCTAAAAACCCTGTCTTAAAACAGCCTTTAAGTCATTTTTGTTTTGCGACACCCTGTTGACGCATCCGTCATTTACAATAATGGCTGGAGGCGTTATGAACTGGAAAAACTTTCATATACAAAATTTGGACAAACTGTGTGTAGAACAAAAAGCAGAGCTTTGTGAGCTGTTTAAACAACACCGCGGGAAAAACTATCCCGGCCCGGTATTAACACTGGCCGATTTACTGGACGCATTGCCGTTTTACCGGCAGGTTTTGCTGATAGGCAAGCCCGACACCCCCGCCGAAGATTTTTTGCGGGAAATAGCTTTTGACCTAGCCAAAACAAAGCGCAGCGTAACGTATTTTCTTTCTTACGCATCGCCACAAGAACTGCTGGCCCACTATTACACTTTCAAAACGGGCATTTGCACCAATGATTTAAAAACCGGTAATTTTTCAACCAAAAACCTTAAACAAATCAACCAATTGCTGGACCGCCTGCACGAGGCGCATTTTTGTATTGCGCGGCCCATTCCCGGTGCGGCACTTGAGCTGCCCTTGCCACAAGGAGAAGATATAAACGACAACAAAGATATGTCAAAAATTTGGGTGCTGGATTCCCCCTCTTTATTTTTGCATGCGAATTCGCCGGAAGACCCAAAAACGCGGCTTTTGTCCCTCTTGGCAGAACTGAAAGAAGAAGCCAAGGCCCGGGATCTAACGCATATTATGCTATTGTCAAATACGTATAGTTATGTACAGGATTGCATACGGGCAGAAGCGTTGGAACTGCCGGATTTAATTTTGGTGTTATGCCCGCAAACAAAAAAGGCAGACAACAACCTGTATTTGCTGTCTTCCTATAAAAACGATTTAAATGATGTGTTTGAATTGTCTCTTGCTTATGACAGAAACCGCCGCCAGTTTACAGACAATTAAGAGTTGCTTATTAAACACAAACATTCTCTCCAGTAGTCAGCTGTTATCAGCAATCTCTTAAATAACTGGGGTTTACAACAAAAAAGATACTTCATGCAAAGAAGTATCTTTTTTGTCTATATAATCCGTGCAGAGAAACTACGGCTTATTAATAAGCCGAGCTCTTGCCTGCAGATTTTGTTGCAGTGCCAGCCTCATCGGTGCCATGCATAAAGTCCTGATATTTTTTCTGCACACGCTGACGGAAAGAACGAACACGGTTTTCTTCCGTTGCACCAAAGGTATTTCTATTGGCCTGCATATACTGTTCCAAAGAACTGAGGGTCAAATTATAATACAGTTTATAATCGTCCAAGATATTGTCGTATATTTCTCCTGCATTATATTCGGCGGCAATTTTGTCCATTTCGTTTTCGTAGTCCAAAGCGCGTTCATAATATTTCACTTTGGCGAAACGTTTCTTTTCGGCTACATATTGCAAGTCTTTGGCAAGAACCTCCGGGTTGCCTTGCTGTATTTGTTCCAAACGTTCCTGCCCTTGAGCGTACATTTCGTCATTTAATTGATTGATTGCCTCTTTGCGGGCATCATTCGTTTCGCGCTTGGCTGCCAGGGTTAAGCGCTTTTTAAGCGTTGCAATAATCTTGGCACAGGTTTCGTCGTCCCGGTTAAACAGGAACTCTTCCAACTGATACGTCAAGTTATGCAGGCTGTCGTCATACGGGAACATTTCACGAATCTGCGCCAACTGCTCCACAAACGCTTTGGTCGGCCCGTCATGGGCAAAGCGCAGGCCTTTGACGGACGAGATAAACTTCTCGGCATCGGCACGCAGAACCGACGACACATCGTTGCCTCTTACATGTATGTGTTCAGCGCGGATTTTGTTACCGTTAAGCAACATATCCAAGTTATAGCCAATCATACGCAGTTTGAGCAATTCGTCCGCCAACAACTTTTCGCCTTGCGGGACATTATCCACAAAAACTTTCATGCTGTTGTTTAAGTGAATGACGTCTTTTAACAAGGTGGCAATTTTTCCTTCCGAGGTTAAAGAATGCGAATAACCGCGGGCTTGATCAAGCAGTTTATCGGCTGTTTCGGCCAATTCTTCTTTTGTATGTTGCAAATTAGACGTGAAATCCGACATATTTAACTGTTTGATAATCGTGGCATCGTCCTTTAAAATATCTTTTTCTTTCAAACGGCGGCCCAAGGTAAAAATACGTTTCCAGCCGTCTTTTTCCATGCCCAAGTTTTTCAAGCACAGCAGAATGGAAAGGATGACCGAAGGAATCGTCGCATAGCGCAGCATTTGCAGCAGGGCAATGTCAGAATTCATTTTGGCCATTGCAACGGCTTCCCCTTCCGATTCCAGTACTTTTTGGCTTATTTCAACAGACTGCGACATCCAAGGTGATATCTGATTGATAAACTCCGCCACGCCGTCTACTCTAAGCAAGGCCACTAAGCCCAACGTAAAGAGAATAGGCAAAAGACCCAAGAAGTTGAAGAAGTTATATTTAGCGGCTGCCTGGTTTTTCTGCATTTCTTCTTCTTTCTTCAAGTTCATTAATTGTTTTTCTCTTTCCTTAGCCGTTAAATCTTCGTTTTGGCGCACGGCCGCTCTGGCTTTTTTATAGTAGGAAGAGACAATATTCATCATACGCGTATTTTCCGCCACGCCAAATGTGGCCGTAGAAGCTTGTATCAAAGCCCAGCTGGCCAGCAACATAGCCGGCGAAGAGGCGGAATACGGAGCCAAAAAGGCACTGATAATGCCCAAAGACATCAACGGCAGGAAGAAACCCGTTAATTGGTCATCCGTAAAGATACGTTTTTTAAGCAGCCAGTTGCTCAGCATACGTACGCCAAAGTTAAGCCCGTATCCCATAAAGGTTACAAATAAGGCCAACCCCGGGCTAAACAATACGCCGCCCATTAAGCCGATTTCCACAGACGTAATTAATGCATAGGCCATATAAATCATGCCTAAACGGGTGGTAATCGTCTTCATCTGCGGAGCAAAAAATTCTTTAAAGAAACGTTTGCTTTCTTTCTTTTTCGTTTTCTCGGCTCTTTTCTCCTGCAAAGTTTGCTTGTGGTTAGCATTCTGCTCTTTTTCCAATTTTTTGGCCGCTTTATATTCCGTATGCAAACGGCTGTGATACAAGTGCCACAAAGCCAACCCTGCCAGACCCGCAGCAAAACCAACCACAATAGACCAGTTAAATTGAGCCTCCACCGGTACATTGGCCTTTTTTTCCAGCCATACACGGAAGGCAAGCACCCAGGGGATACCCGTACGGTTTAAAAAGTCAAATGCAGCCGTAATGGCAGCCACAGCCATGCGAGAAAAACCTTTTAAGGTTGTAAAGAAAAGGTTTTTAACACCAAATACCACTTTGTCCTGATATACATTCTTTAAAACAGGGCTGGCCAAACTGCTTAAAATACTGGCGCCGCTGATCATAACCAAGAAGAATGTTAAAGGAACCAGTGCCCCCACACCCATTTCCGGCAGCACATAGGTACCGGTCATACCGCAAGCTAAGCCCAGCGCACTGGCGCCCAAAATAGCCAACAAAACGGCACGAATGGCCCGGAAATTGCCATATTTGGTAATAATCCCTTTAAACATATTAAATACCAGAGGCGACAAATACCCCAAGCCGCTGATCAAAATGCCCAACTCCGTAATGGGGAAGGATTTTTTAAACTGGCTGCTCAAAGAAGCCCCCGTGTCGGACCCGGCCACCAAAGCAATTTCGTTGATCATTTTGGAGAACTGATCTTTCGGCGCCGGTATGGGGATTGCCATAAATTCTTTGTTTTTAAGCAACTGGCGGAACAAAGCCTGCGCTTCCGTTGTTCTTAAATTGGTTTCAATAGGCAAAATTCTTTTTTCCGGCGAGCCTTTCCATTTGCGCAAGGGATGGCCCGGCGTAATGGAAGCTATCATATTTTTAAAATGAGAAGAAGAAATAAACTCGCGTCTTCTGTTGGCCACCAGTTTCCATTTGCCGCTTTCATCCAAGGCCACCACAAAACCGCGCGGCACCACAAAACCGCCTTTGCGGCCTAAGGACAATATTCGGCCTATAGTGCTTTTTTGCCAAAGCGGCAGCAAAATTCTCGGTTCGGAAGACAGACTGCCGTTTTGCAAACGCAAGTATGCCGGCAAATAGTTGAGATATCTGGTATTGCCATGTACGGTTTTTTCGGAAAGGATATGAATGGCAGGATTGATTTCGTCACGCAAATACAGCACACTGTTTAATTTCTTTTCGCTGATTTGCAGCAAGTCTTCATCGTCATAGGTATACGAAAGCACGCGTTCGTCAGCCGGGATCATTTCCAAACGGCTGAGGTTTTCACGCACGGCCAACTGTCCTTTCAATTGCAACTCGGCACGTTCAATATTGGAGAACGGCTTCATCGTAACCGTGCGGCCAAAAGAAGCATTGTAGAATTCAATAACTTCCTTTTCCGTGGGCAGCTTATAGCCCAGCTTTACCATAGTGGCATAAGCATGCAATTTTTTGCTTTCGCTGCTGGCACTGGCCAAAATCCACAACAAGGCTTCCCGTTTAGGCAGTTTTTCCGCCTCTAACACACGGGCGGCAATTAAGTCCGATTTTTCACGGGCCACTTTAATTTCTTCTTCTTTTGCCTCCAAGATTTTCTTTTGTTCTTCTTTGGTGGCATTGGCAGGAATTTCCTGATTAGAAGAATAATGGCTTTCCGTGCGGATAAAATGATATTTTCTGGCTAAAACATAGTTTTTCAGGCCGTCCACAGAGGGCAGAGATACTCTTTCGTAAACAATATCGGCTGTTTTGCCCTCATTTAAATATTTGCGGGCCGCGCGCGGCACGGCAGCCGTGGACGTATAAACCGTCACCAAACCGGCAGGCGCTTCTGCCTTGACGGTGGCCCATATAATGTCTTTAGCCTCATTAGACAAAACCTTATTGCTTTGCAATTGTTTTTGCAAAGCAGTCAGAAAGGCTGTGTATACGTTTTGCTCCGAGAATGTTTCACCGGAGGCTAACAGCATATTGCCGGAGGCAGCAGTGGTATTTCTCCACAGAGAAAGCAGTTCCTGCTTTAACACCCGCCCGGAGAACCAATGACGGCCTTGCAAAGCTTTTGTTTTCTCTTGGGCCAATTTTGTGGAAACGAGCGCAACAAATTCGTCTTCTTCCAACAGCTTATCCAGCGCCACTTCATCATGTTCGGCCAGCGTTTGAGAGAAAAACTGCGCATCATGCTTCGGTTCGGCCACAGGGGCGGCCTTTTCTTCTGCAGCAGCCGTTGCCGCAGCCTGTTCATCGGCGGAAATCTTGCCAAATATGGCCGCTGCCGCTGCCGGGTCTGCTTGATAAGCATCTGCAATGGCAGCTTGGCTAAACCTACCCGAGAAATTGGCCACGCCGGCCGGGAACAAAGCCCGCGCCAGCACGTCTGCCGCACCGATACGCCCGCTGACAAAACTGCCCGCCAAACCTTTGGGAGCCTGCAAGCTGACAACCGCCTGCCCCAAATTGCGCGGCGCGTTCAAACCGGGCACCACAAAATTTCTTAATTGCAGCGTTTTGGAACCCAAACCGCCTGCATAATCAGCCACAATGGCAATAGGGGCCTGCAAGCTGCGGGCCACGGCGCCTATTTCCGTGGTGGCACCCGTAAAAGCGGGGTTGCCAATAGCGCCTAAAGACAAGGCTGTGGCGGCACCCGTTTTATTGGTGGTAACCCCACGCAAGGCCTGCCACACATTTTGATTAAAATCGGAAATGGCAACCTGCGCTCTTACTCTAAACGGAATATGGCGAATCACGCGGGTAGAAGTCGGGTTTTTAAGGCCGTATTCCACAAAAGCGCGGGCTTGTTCTTCCAGTTCCAAAGCTTTCAAGGCTTCTTGCTGCTGCTGGTAAATCAGGCTGTAACTGTCTTGATAGAGGGCCACTTTTTCCTGCACGGTCAGCGTGCCGCTGCCGGTAGAAGCCCGTTTGGCACTGCTGGCTTGGGCCAGTTTGCCTTGTAAAGTTTTGCGGAAAGCCGCTTGGTCTGCTGCGCTAAAGCGGCTAGCAACGGTTGTTTTAATTTCGGAAATTGCTTTTTGTGCTTCGGCAACGCTGCGCTGCATGGGGGCAGAAGCTTCGCCCGTAGCAGCAATGGTTGCTTTAACGGAAGAAACCGGTTCTAACTGTACCCCTTCCGGCACCAGGCTGACGGTTTTGCCGTCTTCCATGGCAACAAGCGTATATTTGGGAGTAGTAGAGGCGTTAGCCGTGGCTTGGCTGGCTTGGGCAGCTGCCTGCGCGGCCGGTTTTTCCGCCTTGACCGCCGTTCTGGTTGTTTGCACGGCGGCGCGGGCAGCGGGCTGCTCCACTTTGCCTGCTGCCGCTACGACACGGGAAGCTTTGGAAACAGGCTGTTTAAGTTTGCTTGCATTGCGCAAAGCCGCAATACCGCGGCTGCCCACATTGCACAAACCTTGTATTAAACGAGGCAACAGCACCAGCAAAATCATAATATCTACAGAACGACCCAAAGCACGGGCCGTTTTTTGGTTGTTATAGCGGTCAAATTTGGCCTGATCCCGGTTGTCATAACGGCTTACGCGCGTATCCTGGGTATACTCCGGCGCCAAAGAATAGCCGCGCAAATTGGCCATCATTTCACGTTGTTTATCAAAAACACTGCTGGGCACTTTAACGGGCGTAAAAGCTTCATGCGCCTGCTCGGCCAAGGCGGCACGGCGGCGCAAACGGCGCTGAGAGCCTTCATTCAAATCGGTAAAATCAACTTTTTGCAGGCGTTTAAGCGCGGCAATGGCTTCTTTTCCGCCATACTGATAAGTCCACGCCCCTTTATTGCCCGTTAACAACCCCGTCAGCAACGGGAAGGGAAAGCGCCCTAATTTGCTGTCTTGCGAAGCGGCAAAAATTTGCTTGGCAAGGTCTCTGCTGCGGGCATTCTTTACGTCTGCGGCAATCATATTGCCCACGTCTTCGTAAATATTGCCTACCGGCAGCTGCCATTTGTCTTTGCTGCCGCCAAATAAATCCACTTGCTGTTTAATAATCCACAAATCTGCCTTGGGCTGTTGTTTTTTGGCTTCGGTCTCGTCTAAATAACCAAATCTGGCCGTATAAGAGTTCAAATAGCGTCCGGCCACATCTTTACCATTTTCTTGGAACAGGCTGATAACGCCTTCCACCGTGGCATAGCCGATTTCGTCCAATGCCGTTCCGGCATAGGTGGGCGTGCTGTCTTTGGTTAAAAAGCGGGTCAAATAGTTATAGGATTCTTGGGTATTCATACCCATTAAAGCCGTGACGCCCTGCATTACCACCGCGCCACCCATGGCTTCCCGCTTTTTGTCGTTCATGAAATTATAAATAGCCTCTGCGTTGCTGCTGCCGCCCAGCACGGCCAAAGCGGCCATGCTTTCTAACGCCGCTTCACAGCGCGGCTCGTCATAACGGCTGTAATCCACCGCATCTTGAGAGCTGGGTTTAATATCAAATCCTTTTTCGCAAACCCCTTTGACTTGCAGAACACCTTTAAAATAGTTAGAAGCGGCTTTGCGGTCTTTTTCCCACACGCCGGCCATTTGCACCAACTGAGCCAAGGGACGGGTCTGGCCTTTTTTATCCATGCCATAATTCCAAGCGCTGATTTCTTCCACCTTCTGTCCGTTCCATACTTCGCTCAAACCGGCATGAAAAACCCCTCTTGCGAGGGTTACCAAATTAAAACATTCTTTTCCTAAGCAAATTTCTTCTTTTTCTTTTTGGGCAGCCTGCCAAATATTTGCCGCCGTCTGGGCAACATAATCCGTGCCATATTCTTCTTTTGCTTTTTGTGCCGCTTTCATCAACTGCAAATCTTCCGCTTTCTGTGCAGAGGCCTGCTGCAGGGCTTGTTCCACGCCCTCTTCCATGCTTTGGGTCAATTGATTGCCATACTGCTCCCATTTGCCGGAGGCAACATTGCTCCAGTCGGTCGTAAAAGCATAACGGGACTGTTGTTTTTTAGCATCATATAAAGCTTGCGCATAAGAAGGAGCAATAGAACTAAATAGAATAGTAAATGATAAGAAGACGGACAGGATTTTAATCATAAAAGACCTCTGTAATAAGAAAGTGAATTTGGCACAATATCACATCCTGCCTACAGTATAACACCACGCCCAGGCAGAGCACATGGGCCTAAAGGGGAAGCTATTTTTGAATTTTGGGCCTATGAAAAAAATAGGACTTTAGGAACTTTTCCGAAGAAGAAGTGTTTTAGAAGCAAAATTTTATTTAAGCAAATACATATGCAGCCAAAAACCCAGCCACGCCGCCGTCAGCCCCAGCAGCACGCTGCCGCCCACATACAGCAGGGCCCAGCCAAAGTGGCCGTCTTGCAACAGGTGAATAGTGTCTGAAGAAAAGCTGGAGAAAGTGGTAAAACCGCCCAACACGCCCACAATCATAAATATGCGGGCCGGGTGATGCATAGACAGCCAAAACGGGCTGAGCCACCCGATAAAAAAACTGCCTATTATATTTACCGCAAACGTCGCCCAGGCATAACCTAAACTGCCGGCCGAAACGGAAATCCACGCGCAAAGCACGTAGCGCAGCGCCGCCCCGACAAAACCGCCGGCACCTGCAAAAAAAGCACCTAACAACATATTAGTCATCGTACATTACCGCGCGGAACTCGGCCGTTTTGTTAATGCCTTTAAACATCCAGCCTTTGCGGTCCTCATCGTATAAAGAGTCAAAATCGCGGAAGCTGCGCTTAAGCGCTTTTTCCAAATTGCGATAGACATTGCGTTTGTCTTTTTTTTTTTTTTTTTTTACGCCCGCCAGATTGATATACGGCGTAGGCAGGCTGTCGTCTAATTTAATGGCTGCTTCAAAATCGGCCTTGGCTTGGTTATATTTTTTTTGTTTCAGGTATACATAGCCGCGATTGGTGTAAGCAATGGGCCACTTGGGCGAAAGTTCTATGGTTTTATTATAATCAGCCAAGGCTTTGTTTAAATCGCCCATTTCTTCATACACCAGGCCGCGGCGGTTGTAAAAAATATCCTGCGGGTCCAAAGACACCAACATGCTGTAATCCTCGGCCGAGGCTTCCAGCTCGCCCATGTCCTTAAAGGCGGAAGCGCGATAGCGATAGGCCTGGGCATATTCTTCGTCGCGGTTGATGGCTTTGCTGAAGAAAGATACAGCTTCGTCCAAACGGTTCTGGTTTTGGCGAATGCGCCCCAGCCAAAAATAGGCCGCCGCGTCGGAAGGATCTTTATCCAGCAGGGCAAACAACTCTTCTTCCGCTTCAGGATATTTATAGGTGTAAAAATAGGCCTGCGCCAAATCCAGCGCAATCAGGCTTGTTTTACGACGGTAATTTAAATATTTTTTATAGTCGGCAATGGCGGCGCTGTATTTTTCCTGCGCCATATTCACCCGCGCGCGGAAAAGGAAAAAATCCGGATAATTTTTCTTAAGTGAAAAGGCTTTGCTCAAACCCGTTACTGCAGCGGCAAATAGCTCGGCGCCAATAAAAGCAACAGC
>CALUQA010000005.1 GCA_944322775.1 uncultured Elusimicrobiales bacterium | reverse complement strand
GTGCACTTTGCCAAAGACTGCGTCGGCCCGGAAGCCGATAAAGTAGTGGAAAGCGCCAAAAACGGCGAAATCGTGCTTTTGGAAAACCTCCGCTTCCACCCCGAAGAAGAAAAGAACGACCCCGAATTTGCCAAACAATTGGCCAAACACGGCGAAATTTTCGTGCAGGAAGCCTTCGGCACGGTGCACCGCGCTCACGCTTCCACCAGCGCTATCACGCAGTTTTTGCCGGGCTCTATGGGTTTCTTGGTGCAGAAAGAAGTTGAATTCTTGGGCAAAGCCCTCAACAATCCTGCCCGCCCGTTTGCGGCCGTTATCGGCGGCGCCAAAGTGTCCGACAAAATCATGCTGCTCAACAATCTGTTGGGCAAAGTCAATGTGCTCATCATTGGCGGCGGTATGGCCTATACCTTACTGAAAGCCAAAGGCATGGAAGTGGGCAAATCCCTCTTGGACGAAACCAAAATTGAAGAAGCCAAACAGGTTATGGCTAAAGCTGAAGCCAAAGGCGTCAAAATGTTGATGCCGGTGGACTGCCGCATGGCCAAAGCATTCTCGGAAACGGCCGAAGCCGTGGTCTCCGACACGATCCCTGCCGATATGGACGACATGGACATCGGCCCCAAAACCGAAAAACTGTTTGCCGACGAGCTGCTCAAATGCAAAACGATTTTCTGGAACGGCCCCATGGGCGTGTTTGAATTCCCGAATTTCGCCCACGGCAGCTACGCCATTGCCAACGCGATGATTGAAGCCACCAAAAACGGTGCCATTTCCATCATCGGCGGCGGTGACAGCGTCAACGTCCTCAAGAAAGGCAAAATTGACCAGAAAGCGTTCTCGCACGTTTCTACGGGCGGCGGCGCCAGCATGGAATTTGTGGAAGGCAAAGAATTGCCCGGACTCGTTGCTTTAACGAAATAAACCCTGACACAAACAAAACCCTCCGCGCAAGCGGGGGGTTTTTTATTTGCTCCGGGCAAAGAATTGCCGGGTTTGGTCGCTTTGACCAAATAAGGCAAGTCTTTGGGCTTACCCCGAATATAACACAAACCGAGCCCTGTTGTTTAGGGCTCGGTCTATTTTTGCCCAAAGAATTGCCCGGACTCGTTGCTTTAACGAAATAAACCCTGACACAAACAAAACCCTCCGCGCAAGCGGGGGGTTTTTTATTTGCTCCGGGCAAAGAATTGCCGGGTTTTGTCGCTTTGACCAAATAAGGCAAGTCTTTGGGCTTACCCCGAATATAACACACAAACCGAGCCCTGTTGTTTAGGGCTCGGTTATTTTTGTCCTTTTCTGTATATCCGCCACAACATTTCCCGGGAAAATTTGTATAATAAATATGTTACTTTTACAGGAGATATATAATTTATGCAAACGCTTCTTCTCATCATTCACTATTTTGCGTGCATTTTGTTGATTTTGCTTATCTTGTTGCAAAGCGGCAAAGGCTCTGCCGCCGGTATTTTCGGTGCTTCCGGCGCGGACAATATTTTTGCCAGCCCCACCGCTTTCAACGCCGTAAACAAATTGACCGCCGCTTTGGCTGTGTTGCTGTTTATCACTTCCATTTTGCTGACGGTATCCTACAACAGCAAGGCTTCCTCTTCTGTGTTGGATAAAGTCAATTTGCCCGCTCCTACGGCTCCGGCTGAACCGGGTAAATAAAATTTAAAAGCACAAAAACCCGCGTTTTAGACGCGGGTTTTTTATTGTCTAACTTTATAGTTTACAATACGCAGGACACGAGTTTACCGCCAAGACGAAAAGAGGTATTAGATAAACTCTCTGAAACCATAGGAAACAGAGTATTGCAAAGGGGAAAAAGTGGAATTTTTGAAATATGATACAAGGAAATAATGGCAATAGTAAGGCCGGAGTATTACGGAGAGGATATTCGGTTTATTGTTACAGGGTTTAAACAAAGAAAACCCAATAAAAATCCAACCTCTAGGGAGGACGCCATCCCCTCCATTAATTAGCAGCTAGGGCGACTTTCTGCTGTCTAGTGGTTGGACATTAATAGTATAGCGCAAAAACAGAGATTTTTCAAGTGGTTATGAGAAAGAAAATAGAACTCCGTTAAATATTTACCTCAAATATTAAAACACAGTCATTACCCAGGAATTTAGAAAGAGGGTAAAAGTCGTCCTAACGTAAAAGGTTTCCATTATTTTGCCTGCAAAATAGGAACGAAGTCGGGAGAACAACTAGTATTGCTTAGTGCTAAGGAAGATAATCAGGGGAATATCTACTACAACCACCATATAAAAGAAGAAGCAACGGACTCGGTCAAAGCTGGAATGCAGTCCAGTACCGGAACCGTTGCTTCTATTCATAGTTTAGCTAAAGATGATTGGCAAATCAAGTGGAATTTTGGGAAAGACACTGGAAGTAGTAAAACCAACGGGGTTGGCGGTAAAGACACCGCAACGCAAAGCCCCAAAGACTATGTTAATGTGGGGCAGTATTTGGGGATTGATGACAAAAATAAAAAACAAGTAGAAAAGAATGCCAACAAAAAACCAGTACGGAGGGGGGCTGAAATCCTCATCGCAGGAAACCTGCGGCAGTCGGCAGCGACTTTCTTCAGCTCGTACTAGCTATTATATACTACATCTCAAAAACAAGGATTTTTCAAAGGCTTATGAAATTTTAGACAAGCCATTTATTTTGAATGCCGGGGTGTGTCCTCTTGGTACCCTAAAGAGTTGACGCGTTGCTGAGCTCGCGGTTTTTACCTTTCGCTCCGCTCAAACAAAAACATCGCTCCGCCTTTCTCGTCCCCACGCGCACAAAGCAGTTTGTGCGCTCCCCGCTTGGACATAAAAAATCCGGCCTAAGCCGGATTTAAATCATGCGCGGGGGGGGACTCGAACCCCCAAGCCGTAAGGCATGCGCCCCTCAAACGCACGCGTATACCAATTCCGCCACCCGCGCTAAAATACAAAAAGGGAATAAATACTGCTTAGATATTTTAGCAAAATTTCCGACGCATGGCAAAAAATTTTACTTTTCATCAGCCCCTCTTAAAAAACATTTTTTCCAACAGCACCCCTTTTAAACACAAAAAATAAAAGTCTTTCAAAAAACTCATTTTTTCGTCGGACAGACACCCCGCTATTTGATATAATTTATATATCTGTTTACCGTGGAGTTATCATGAACCCTCTTTTAGCTGTTTGGTTATGCTGGGCCATTATTGGCTTTTCGCCCATTGCAGGGCGCTATGCCGTGGGCGTTATCAGCCCGGTTTTGCTTGTTTTTGCCGGCACGATTGTGGCGGCGGCCTTCTTTGCCCCGTGGCTGAGCAAAAACCAAAAATGGGGGGAAGTGTTTGCCAAAGAAACCCGCTGGAAATTTTTGTTTATCGGCACACTGGGCACGGCGCTGCCCTTTTCCATTTTGCTGTGGGCTTTGCACTACACCACGCCCGGCAACGCTGCCATTTTGCAGCAATCCGAACTTTTTTATTCCCTGCTTATAGCCGCTATCTTTTTAAAAGAAATCCCCACTAAACAGCAAATTTGGGGCAGCCTGCTCATTCTGGCAGGCGTTATTCTGATTTTATCTAAAGAACAATACACCCCGCGTTGGACGGGGGACCTGATGGTGGTGGGCTGCACGTGGATGCTGCAGGCGGCTTCCTGCGTGGCCAAAAAACTGCCCAAACACCTGGACCACCGCGTTATTGCCGCCGCGCGCAACATCTATGCCTTGCCGGCTTTGGCGGTTATTCTGGTCATTTTAGGCGCGCAGGGCGGGCTGACATTTAAACCCGGCGTGCAATCCATAAGCGTGCTTTTGTATACGGGCATTTTTAAATACGGCTGGGCCATGATTTTGTGGTAT
>CALUQA010000004.1 GCA_944322775.1 uncultured Elusimicrobiales bacterium | reverse complement strand
TCTTCGCGGCTGCGGCGGTAAGCGATAGTCACGCTTTCAGGCCCCAGGCGCATGGCACAGCGCGCAGCATCCATGGCGCTGTTTCCGCCGCCCAGCACCACCACGTGTTTACCGGCTTGAATGGGGGTGTCCGTCTGCGGGAATTTATAGGCTTGCATTAAGTTAATGCGGGTTAAAAATTCGTTGGCGCTGTATACACCCACGCCGTTTTCCCCGGGGATACCCAACATTCTGGGCAACCCGGCGCCGGAGCCGATATACACCGCGTCGTACTCTTTCAACAGTTCATTTAAGTTAATGGTGGCACCGACCAAAACGTCTGTTTTAAATTTAACGCCCATGGACTGCACGGTTTCAATTTCTTTATTGATTACCTCGCGCGGCAAGCGGAAGGACGGAATACCATAACGCAACACCCCGCCGTACGCATGCAGGGCTTCATACACCGTCACATCATGACCGGCACGGCGCAGTTCAGCCGCGCACGCCAAGGAAGAGGGACCGGAGCCAATGCAAACAACTTTTTTGCCGGTGGAAGCCGCCGGCACGGGTGCCTTTAACGCGCCTTGCGCGCGGGCGGTGTCAGCCACATAGCGCTCCAGCCCGCCAATGTTAACTGCGCCGAATTTGGCCTTCAGCACGCAGTGGCCTTCGCAGTGTTTTTCCTGCGGGCACACGCGGCCGCAGATGGCCGGCAGCAGGCTGGTTTCCATAATTTCGGAAGCGGCGGCACCTACGTCGCCGGCTTTAACAAAAGCAATAAAATCGGGAATATGCACCCCAACGGGGCAGGCATTTTGGCACGGGTGCGTGGGGCAGTGCAGGCAGCGGTCAGCTTCTGCCAAGGCTTCTTCGTGCGTAAAAGTGAGGGCCACTTCGTCAAAGTTTCTGCGGCGGACGGCAGGATCCTGCTGTTTGCCGTTATTGCGCGGTCTGGACGGATTTGGCATAAGAACAACCTCCTAATATAAAAACGACTGTTGCTGATAAAAACTACTTTGTTATATTTATTATAGTATATTGAAAAAGCACGGATTTGTTATAAAATATAGTTAAGTGTTATAAATTTATTTGCAGGAGGGGTATTATGAACGAAAGATGCAACTGCCATGCCGAAGGGTTGGCTACTTTTATTTTAGGCGCGCTGGTAGGCGTGGCCGTGGGGGTGCTGCTGGCACCTGCCAAAGGGGAAACCACCCGCCGCAAACTTAAACGCTGGGCCGAAGACACCTATGAAGAAGGCAAAGAAGAGCTGGAAGAACACGCCCGCGAACTGAAAGAACGCGTGATGGGCCATGCCGGGGATTTGAAAGAAAAATTTTCCGGCCATGCCCGCGAGGTCAAAGAACGCGCCGGCGAGCTGAAGGAAAAGTTTTCCGCCAAGGCGGCCGAGCTGAAGCAAGAAGCTTTGGAAAAAACCGAAGACCTGCGCGGCAAAGCGGCCGACGAGCTGGAAAAAGCAGCCAAAAAAATCCGCTAATTTTAGCCAAACAAACAAAAACCCCGCTCTTGTGAGCGGGGTTTTTTAAACTGTTATTTAAACGTACCGTCTGTCGTGCCTGTAATGGCTTTGCATATCTTGGGAACAGTACCGTTTCCGCTACTTTGCTGGCATGTCCACGTTTCTGTTCCATCCGACCCAACAACGAGAAGAATACCATATTGATATGACCCGCTGGACACCCTGGTCCCATTTTTGGCACGCCCCGCAAAAGCGCGGAAAGTTGTGGGGTAAAGAGGATGGATCTCCATCTCAATCGCCCAGTTCTCAGTATGAGCTTTACTTTTCGTTTCCGGGTCAATATTCGGCAATTGTAAATCCAAAGCAGTAAAGCCCAAATTGGACAATTTATATGCTTTTTCAGCCGTGAGCAAATTTCTCAGCAGGGTAATGGCTTCGGCGGCGTTTGCTTTTTCCACGGCTTTAGTATATTCCGGCAAAGCAATGGTCGCCAAAATGCCGATAATAAGCACCACCACCAAAAGTTCAATCAGCGTAAAACCGCCACTTTTGCGTTTTAGAAAATTTCTTTTGTATGACTGCATTTTTTGTTGTATTGTTTTCATAATTAAAATGTATCAAAAAAAATATAACCGGGCAAGGGATTTTCTTGTGTATTTCCCTTGTCAACCGGGGGCCAAATAACATCAGGCCGCCGGGGTGTCTTCCGTTTCCGGGCTTTCCGTCGGCTCTATGTGCAAAGAAGAAAGAAGCATGTCCACCAGGCGGATATCACTGGGATATTGCACCAGCTCGCGCGCTTTTAAAAGCGACACCCAGCGAATGGAAATAATTTCCGACGCGTCATGCTTGCCAATGCGCCCCAGCTTTTTCATCAAATACCACTGCACCATTTTTTTGACGTAATTGCCCTGAAACGTAAATGCATATTTCACGCGTATCATCGGGCGGACAATGACGGCTTTGTATCCGGTTTCTTCCAACACTTCGCGCAGCGCGGCCTGGCGGGGCGTTTCCCCGGCTTCAATATGTCCTTTGGGAAACGTCCATATTTTTTTGCCTTTCATATTCTTGACCTGCACAAGCAGTACCTTGCGCCCGTCCAAGATTACGCCGCCGCACGAAAATTCGGAAACAATCATAATCCCTTCTCAAAATGATATGCTGCGTTTAATATCTTTTCTTCCTGCAAAATCGGCCCGTAAAACTGCAATCCCACCGGCAAACCCAGTTTATCGTTGCCGCACGGCACGCTGATGCCGGCCAAACCGCCGATATTGCCCTGGCAGGTGTAAAGGTCGGCCAGATAGACGGCCAGCGGATTGTCTTTGTGGGCGCCCAGCGTAAAGGCGGTTGTCGGGGACGTAGGCGTTAAAATAACGTCCACATTCTTGAAAGCTTCGGCAAAATCCCGCTTAATCAGTTCGCGCACTTTGACGGCCTGCAAATAGCATTCTTTATAGTTTTCGGCACGCAAAGCCGTGGAACCGATGATAATACGTTTTTTCACTTCCCAGCCAAACGGGGCGCGGTTGCTTTCGTATTGATCGTTTAAATCTTTGGCGTCTTTGGCGCTGTAGCCATAGCGAATACCGTCAAAACGCGCCAGGTTGGAGCTGGCCTCGGCACTGGTAATGATGTAATAGCACGGGGCGGAATATTTGGCGTGGGGCACTTCCACCTCCACCAATTCGGCGCCTAAGCTTTTCATTTTGTCGGCCGCCTGCAAAATTTTCTCTTTTATTTCCGGGTCCAGGTCGTCCAAAAAACCTTTGGGCATACCCACTTTAAGGCCTTTGATATCCGGCGTAAAATTTTGGCTAAACGCGGGGACGGGCTCGTCCAGGGAGGTAGAGTCGTTATTGTCGCGTCCGCACAGTACTTCCAGCATTAAGGCCGCGTCTTTAACGTCCGAAGTTAGCACGCCCACCTGATCTGCGCCGGAAGAAAACGCCACTATCCCATAGCGGGAAATGCGCCCGTACCCGGGCTTGACGCCCACAATGCCGCAAAAAGAAGCCGGCTGACGCACCGAACCGCCCGTATCCGTGCCCAAAGCCGCCGGCACCATGCCGGCCGCCACGGCCGCGGCACTGCCGCCGCTGCTGCCGCCGGGTACGCGGTCAAAATCTACAGGGTTATGAGCCGGCCCGTAAACGGAGGTCTGATTGCTGCTGCCCATGGCAAATTCGTCCATATTGGTGCGCCCAATGATGACGGCGTCGGCCGCCAGCAGTTTTTCCACCACGGTGGCATTATAAGGGGCGACATAGTTTTCCAGCATTTTGGAGCAGCAGGTGGCTTTGTGGCCTTTGTACAAAATATTGTCTTTTATCCCCACCGGCACACCGGCCAAAGCGCCCAGCTTTTCGCCTTTTTCTCGGCGGGCGTCTATTTCTTCGGCGCGTTTAAGGGCTTCTTCGGGCCACACTTCCACAAAAGCGTTAATTTGCGGGTTTAGTTCTTTGATTTTGCACAAAGATTCCAAGACAGCTTCCCGCGCGGTCAGCTCGCCGTTGCGTACGGCCTGGGCAATTTCAAAAACGGTTTTCATATTACAATACCTTCTTTACTTTGACGCTGGCGCCTTCTTTGTCGTTAAAAGCGCCCACAATGGCTTGGGCCAGGGCCGGATCGGTCACGGGCTGATCCGGGCGTAAATAAGCCGCTTGGGCGGCAGAAGAAAGCTCCACCCCGCTCACGTCCACGGTGGAAAGCTGCTTCACCCAGTTAAAAAGCTCTTGCAGCTGGGCGCCATATTGTTCTTCTTCCGCGGGCGTAAGTTTAATTTTGGCCATACGCGCACAGCGGGAAGCATTGTCTTTTTCTAGTATCATTTTGCAAACTCCTCTGAAAATACATTTTATATAATAATGGGAAAGTTGACTACACCGCCCCTATGTTTAGGCCTTAAACGGCAAGGAGAATTTATGACGACAGACCAGAAAAATACGACAGATACCAAACAAGCACCCTCGTGCGGCACCTGCCCTTTGACACAAAAAACGCCGCTTAACACCCACTTTGCCTTGGCGGTGGTGGCGGTGTGTTTTTCTTGCCTGTCGGGTTTTGTAACGATTGCCTTGGGGCTGGCGGCGCTTATTTTTTCTTTGCGCGCCCAAGATAAACTGGCCCAAGGCCAGCTGCAAGAAGCAACTTCCATGGCGTGGTGGGCCGGCGTATTTGGCTGGGTGACGGTGCTTATTTCGCTGTTGCCGGTGATTGCCTTTGTATTCTTTGGCGGAGCAATATTGGCCGCACTGGGAGCGCTGTTAAGTTTATAAGTATTTTGATTTTAAAAAACCCGCCGTGTTCGCGGCGGGTTTTTTGTTGGGATTACAGAATTTCAAGCGGGGCAAATGCCAGCATAAATGTGCGCTGCACCCCGTTGGCAAATTGCACCGTAATTTTGCAGCTGTTGCCAGAGCCGGCCACAGCCGTCACCGTGCCCAGCCCAAAGGCCCCGTGCTTTACTTTGCCCCCCACGGCCACGGTTTTGCCGTTGCCCGCAGTGGTGGAAGTGCCTTCCGCCTGTTTGGGGGCGGAAGAATAACTGCCCGGAAAGTGACGCCGATTGTCCGAGACGGAAAAGCCTTTATGACCAGAAGCCGGCCGCGCCCCGTACAAAGCCCCCAGGCCCGCAGAGCCTTTGTAAGAAGAAGAGGTATAATCCAAATCGTCGTCTTCTATTTCATAGCCCTGTTCGTCATATTTCTTCTGGAAGTGGCTGCGGCTGACAAAGCCTTCAAACCCGTTGTAACTGTTTGCACTGCGCCCGAAAGAGCCGTGATAGCCGCTTTTGTTTTTGGCCCCGCCGTAAAACCCGCCTCCTTGGCCATACAGGCCGTATTTGGTTTTAAAATTATCGTAGCGCGGCTGATTTTGCTCCAGCCGTTCGCGGTCTTCTTCGTCCAAAAGGCCGCTTTCAAACAAAAAGCGCGAAGGCACGTTTTCATACATTTTGCCGTAGGTGCGCCGCTGCATGGCATAGCTCATAAACAGCTTTTCGCGTGCGCGCGTCATGGCCACGTAGCACAGGCGGCGCTCTTCTTCCATTTCGTCGGCGTCGTCGCGATTAATGGGGAAAAGCCCCTCTTCCAGCCCCGTAACAAACACGGCATTAAACTCCAACCCTTTGGCCAGGTGCACCGTCATCAGCGTAACGGCACCGCCTTCGCCGGCTTGGGAATCGTCCGTACCCGTCAGCAAAGACACTTCCTGCAAGAAGTCGGACAAAGACGGTTCTTTTTCCGCTTTCAGGCTGCGCTCTTCATAATCTTTGACGGCGTTAATCAACTCGTCCAAGTTCTGCAAGCGGCTTTCGGCCTCCGGGTCTTTGCCTTCGTCCAAGTCTTTTTTGACGGCGGCTTCATAACCGGACGTTTTTAAAATTTTGTCCATTACATCGGTCACGCTGGCCACAAACATATCTGCGCGCCAGCCTTCCACCAGGCGCACAAACTCCAACGCGGCGCGGCGGGCCATGGGCGTCAGGTCCGGCACGGACTGTGCCGCCTTTAACGCCTCATACAAAGAAATGCCTTTGTTTTGCGCATAGCTCAGCAACCGTTCCTGCGCGGTTTTGCCCAAGCCGCGGGTAGGCGTGTTAATCACGCGCAGCAGGCTGATATTGTCGTTGGGGTTAATCAGCAGGCGGGCATAGCAAAGCATGTCTTTAATTTCTTTGCGGTTGTAGAAACTGACCGTCCCCACCAAGCGATAAGGAATTTGATAGCGGCGGAAGGTGTCTTCAAAGTTACGGCTTTGGGCATTGGTGCGGTAAAAAACGGCAATGTCGTTTAGGGAATAGCCTTCGTTTTCCATCAGCGCTTTTATGTTCTGCGCCACCCAGACGGCCTCTTGCCCTTCGGTCATGGACTCATGCACTTCAATATCGTCGCCGTGCTGTTTGTCGGTAAACAGGCTTTTTTCTTTGCGTTGGCTGTTTTTGGTGATGAGTTTGTTGGAAGCGTCCAAAATCACTTTGGTGGAGCGGTAGTTTTGCTCCAAGGTGATGGTTTTGGCGTCTTTAAAATCTTTTTCAAACTCCAAAATATTGCGAATGTTGGCCCCACGCCAGGAATAAATGCTTTGGTCGGGGTCGCCCACCACGCACAGCTTGCGGTGTTTTTCGGCCAGCAGGCGAGTGATAAGATATTGGGTATGGTTGGTGTCCTGGTATTCGTCCACCAAAATGTATTGGAAAAACTGCTGGTAATAGTCGCGCACGTCTTCGTGCTCTTTAAGCAGTTTTAAGGTTTTGACCAGCAGGTCGCCAAAGTCCAGCGCGCCGGCTTTTTGCAGTTCCTGTTCATAGCGGCGGTAAATTTCCCCCGCGCGAATGCGGTAGTCCAGCCCGCTGGCGGTGGCGGAAGTCATAAACGCCTCCGGCGACAGGCCGTCGTCTTTCGCGCGCGAAATTAAATTAACAATTTGCCCCGCTTCTTTTTTGGGGTCTTTAACGCCCATTTGTTCCAGCAGCAAGGTGACCAGCCGTTTTTGTTCGCTGTCGTCATAAATGGCAAAATCGCGCGTCAGGCCCATTCTTTCCGCATTTTGGCGCAGCACACGCACCCCGAAGGAGTGGAACGTGTGTATCCACACATTGCGGCTTTGCCCGGGCACCAGGGCTTCCACGCGCTCGCGCATTTCCTGCGCGGCTTTGTTGGTAAACGTAACGGCCAAAATGCGATACGGGGAATATCCGTCGTGAATGAGCTTGGCGATTTTGGTGGTCAGCGTTTTGGTTTTGCCCGTGCCGGCACCGGCCACAATCAGGCAGGGGCCTGCGTCGTAATTAACCGCTTCCAACTGCTGCGGGTTTAATGATTTTAAAGCTTCGTCTAAATTCATAAAAAGTTCCTAAAAATTAATTGTGGCGGCCGGGCCGCACAGGGCGCCTTCTTTAAGCGCCAACGCCAAGGCATAAGAGGCCGGCACGGCAGGCTGGCAATGCAGACCAAAACCGTCCATACGGCTAAAGCCAAAGCGCCCGTAATAGGCCGGGTTGCCCGCCAGTGCCACCGCTTCAAAGCCCTGTTTGCGGGCTTGCTGCAAGGCATGGCGCAAAAGCAGGCTGCCCACCCCTTGGCGGCGTTTGTCCTGCCGCACGCACAGCGGGCAAAGCAAAAGCATTTTCAAATTTTCACGGCCCTGCACCGCCAAATGCGTAAGCATAATGTGGCCGATAATCTGTCCTTCTTCCAAAGCCACAAAAGCCAAAGACGGGATATACCGGTCCTTTTGGCGCAAGGTGTTTGACACAAAATCTTCTTCCAGCCCGCTGAACATATCCGCCGTTTCAAATGCGCTTTTGATAAAATCATGCAAAGCCGCATAGTCGGCGGGTGTTTCGGGCCGAATGGATATCATTTGTGTTTTAACTGCACCAGCGTTTCAATATGGTCGGTATGCGGGAAGAAGTCAAACGCTTCCGCGGCCGTTACGTCATAATGCTGGGTAAGGATTTTTAAATCCGCCGCCAGCGTGACGGGATTGCAGGAAATATACAAAATCCGCTCTACGCCGGACTCCGCCACCGCTTTGGCGGCACGCGGGTGCATGCCCGAACGCGGCGGGTCCAAAATAATCAACGCGTCTTTTTTGTTAATGGGCTGCTGGCGGACAAAATCTTCCACCTTGGCGCAGAAAAACTGCACGTTGTTTACCCCGTTTATTTTGGCATTTTCTATGCCGTTATAAACAGCCGGCGCCACGGATTCCACACACAGGCTTTTTTCGCACAAGTCCGCGCAGGAAAGCGAAAAACTGCCCGCGCCGCCGTATAAATCGTAAATCACTTTCGGGGCGATTTGCTTGACCAGGGCACGCACGCGGCTGTACATCTTTTGCGCCGTCAACGTATTGGTTTGAAAAAAAGACTGCGGCGAAAGTTTAAACACCACTTCGCGTTCTTTTTGGCCTTGCGGGGAAGTTAAGATAATTTTTTCTTCAATAAAGTCGCGCCCTTTCAGCACGCGCAAACTTTCCGGCGCGGCGGTGTCTGCCAAGGACGTATTGACGGCCAGCATAATGTTGGCTTCCGGCCAGACGCTCTCCACGGCAGAGACAAAGGTTTTTTCCGGCACGTCGTCAGTCACAAACAGCACCACGATGGCCTGGCCCGTATTTTTGCCCACGCGCAGCATTAAATGGCGCAAAATGCCCGTATGTTTGCGGTGGTCGTAATATTCCAAATTTTCGGCCTTGGCCCACGCGCGCACGGCTTGCAAAAGCGGTATTAAATGCTTGTCAAACAACACGCATTCTTCTATGTCCACGGCGCGGTCCCAGCGGCCTTTGAGTTTAAACCCCAGGGTTTGTTCAAATTCCAGCGGGAGGGTTTTGTCGCGCTTAACTTTTTTGTCAAAAGGCTCTTTCCAAACGGGCTGATGGCAAAAGCCCAGCTCCACTTTGTTGCGGAAATAGAACGGATCGTCCGTAGGCGTGACGGGCAGGTCCCCGCTCCAAAAGTCTTTTAAAATTTCTTTTACGCGGGCCTGCTTTTTGGCAATTTGCTCTGCATAGGGCAAATCCAGCATGGCGCAGCCGCCGCATTGTTTGAAATGTTTGCAAAGATTAGGCATTGATTTTAAACAGGCAGATGTCGCCGTCCTTTACGATATAGTCTTTCCCCTCGGAGCGGATTAAACCGTGCTCACGCAGGGCTTTTTCGTCGCCGTATTTGACCAGGTCGTCAAAGGTGTACACGTCGGCGCGGATAAAGCCTTTTTCAAACTCGCTGTGGATTTTGCCGGCCGCCTGCGGCGCCGTGCACCCCACGGGAATAAGCCAGCTGCGCACTTCCACTTCGCTGCCGGCGGTGAAGTAGGTGCAGAGGTTTAAAAGTTTCATGCCTTCGCGCACCACTTTTTCCAGGCCGGTATAGTCGTTGCCGGTTTCGGCCAAAAAGGCCTTTTTTTCTTCTTCGGAAAACTCGGCAATGTCGGCTTCAAACTTTACGCAAAGCTCCACAAAGCCGGCGCCGGTTTCTTTGGCGTATTTGGCCACTTTTTCGGCATTTTCCACATTGCGTTTTTCGGAGTTGTTGCCCACGTACAAAACGGGTTTGACCGTGAGGAACTGATACTCTTTCAGCACTTCCGGCTCCAAATGCAGGGAAGACACGGGCTTGCCTTCTTCCAGCGCGGCTTTAATTTGCTTCATGGTTTCAAAGGCGGCCACGGCTTCTTTTTTGCCGCTTTTGGCATTGCTGCCCAGGCGGTCACAAATTTTGTTGGCACTTTCCAAGTCGGCAAGCATGAGCTCCGTATTGATGACCTCAATATCGCGCAACGGGTCCACGGAGTTCATAACGTGGGTGATGTTTTCGTCTTCAAACAAGCGCACCACGTGAATAATGGCGTCCACCTCGCGGATATTGGCCAAAAATTTATTGCCCAGCCCTTCGCCCTGGCTGGCGCCCTTTACAATGCCGGCAATGTCTACAAATTTAATAAAAGCGGCGGTTTTCTTGGGCGGTTTGAACATTTCAAACAATTTGTCCAAGCGTTTGTCGGGTATAGGCACAATGCCCACGTTGGGTTCAATGGTGCAAAAGGGATAGTTGCTTGCTTCCGCGCCGGCGCAGGTCAGCGCGTTAAAAAGGGTGGATTTGCCCACATTGGGCAGGCCTACAATGCCAATTTCCATAAAATAAACTCCTTCATGCCGTAATAAATGTATGTATAGTATATTTTAGCATTTTAGCCCAAACAAAAGCCCCGCCGTAAAGCGGGGCCTAAATCAAAAATAAACGTTACAATATCACACAGCCGTCTTGCGTAAAAGTTCCCCCGGCCCGGTTGCAGGTTTCTTTGTCGGCAGACGCTGTCTGAGAAGTGACGACAACGCTTCCGTCCCCTTGTTCTTTCCTGCCAAGCAATGTATTTTTCAGCACATAAGTGCCGGGAAGCGTTTTTCTTTCTACGATAAGCTTTTGCAAAATGTATGTTGCGTCGCCCACGTCCATATTCTCTTTCCGGTTGGCAAAAATACCGCAATAGAGCGGGCCCCCGTCCAAACAGACAAAGTTGTAACTCCAGTTATCAGAAGCCGGTTCTTTCATGCCCAGAATAGAGAAATCGTTGGAATATGCTTCCGGCAGCGGGCCGTTGTTTGCCAAGTCATACATTTCAATGGCCTGGGCAATTTGGCGCAAGGTCAGCAAGGCTTCTGCGTTTTTGGCCCGCGTTACGGCCTTGCGGTACTGCGGCACCGCTACGGCTGCCAATATGCCGATGATAAGCACCACCACCAAAAGTTCAATAAGCGTAAATGCAGATTTTCTGTTCATATTTTCCTTTTTATGCTGTACTTTGTTTTATTATACAACAGCTAGGCTATCAAAAAATAATTTGCTAAAATATAAAAGTTAAGTCCCGTTCGTCTAGCGGTCCAGGACGCCGCCCTCTCAAGGCGGAGATCACGAGTTCGAATCTCGTACGGGACGTGTTTTTCTCCGGCTTTCAGGCCGGTTTTTTATTGCCTTCAAAAGCCCTTTTTCCCCTGCCGGACCCTTTTAAACCCGTTTAGCCCTAATTTTTGGGCGGAGCCGTCTTAAAATTTCATACAATAAAGAAAAAGACCAAAGGAGGGAGGGAGACGTATGGAGTTGTCCGTTTTTCAAACCGGCTTGCTTTGCTTGCTGATTTTGTTAGTGCTTGTATTGCCGCTAAGCGTGCATAAAGTGGAAGACAATTTGGAAGCTTTTTTGTTTGTCTGCGGTGCGGTGGCCGTATCGGTAACGGGAATGTGGAATTGGCCGTTAATCAAAACCGCGCTGGAAGACCCTATCAAAATTACCCTGGCCGTATTGGTGGCAGGACTTCTCTTTAAACATTTTCACCGTGCCTTGCAAAAAGGCGCCTCTAAAACCGTGCATGCTATTGGCCTGCGCGCCACGGTGGCCCTGATTGTGCTGGTGCTGGGCATGACCTCCAGCGTTATTACCGCTATCATCGCCGCGCTTATCTTGGCCGAAGTGGTGCCCTTGCTGCCTTTGACGCGCAAAGGCCGCGTGCAGCTGGTGGTGTACAGCTGTTTTGCCATTGGCATGGGCGCCGTGCTGACCTCTATCGGCGAACCGCTGGGCACGATTGTGCTTTCCAAGCTTAAAGGTGCGCCGCATTACGCCGATTTCTGGTTTTTGCTGGAACACTTGGGCTGGTTTGTATTGGGCGGCAACGTTCTGTTGGCAGCCCTGGCCATGCGCATTGAAGAAGACAAAGGCCGCGCCGCCGCACAGGCCGACCAAAACAACGGCGACGAACACACCGTCAAAAGCATTGCCATTCGCGCCGCAAAAGTGTATTTGTTTGTAATGGCCTTGGTATTGCTGGGCGACGGGCTCAAACCGTTGGCCATGCAGACCATTGCCCACTTGTCGGAAAACTCCCTCTATTTCATCAACGTGCTTTCCGCCATTTTGGACAATGCCACCCTGGCCGCCATTGAAATTACGCCCGATATTTCCACCCGCAACCTGACATTCTTGCTGATGAGCTTGATTATCTCCGGCGGTATGTTAATCCCGGGCAATATTCCCAACATTATTTGTGCCTCCAAGCTTAAAATCAACAGCAAAGAATGGGCCAAAATTGCCGTCCCGCTGGGTGCGGTGCTGATGGTGGCTTATTTTATTGTTTTGCACGCAGCTTTATAATCTGCGGGCAAGGGGATATATTTTTATATAATAGAAATCATTTTAATTAAGGAGCGTTCATGAAAATCCATTCCTTCAATGTGCAGCCGAACCTGCCTGACAATATCAAATTTTTGGAAGAACTGGCCAGCGACATGTGGTTTACCTGGAACTGGGCAGCCATTCTGCTTTTTGTTCAAATTGACCCCAAACTGTGGACTGATTCCCGCCGCAACCCCAAATGGATGTTGGGCTGCGTGCCGCAGAAACGGTTGGAAGAGCTCAGCAACGACGCCGCTTTTGTAGAACAGGTCAACAAAGTAAAAGAAGCCTATTACAAATACAAAAACAATCCGCACACCTGGTATAAAGAACACAAACACGAACAGGGCGACATGCTGACGGCCTATTTCTCTATGGAATACGGCATTGGCGAAGGACTGCCCATTTATTCCGGCGGTTTGGGTATGCTGGCAGGCGACCATATTAAATCCTCCAGCGATTTGGGCATGCCGATTATCGGCATGGGGCTTTTTTATAAAAAAGGCTACGTGCAGCAGGTACTCAACCGCGAAGGCTGGCAAAATGAAGAATACCCCGATAACGACTGGGCCCACATGGCCGTAGAACGCGTGTGCGACAAAGACGGCAAAGAAATTACCGTAGATATCCCCTTGGGCGCCAACGAAAACGTAAAAGCCTGCATTTGGCGCGTGGAAATCGGGCGCACCTCTTTGTTTTTGCTGGACACCAACCTGCAGGAAAACACCCCCGCCCAGCGCTTAATTACCGAAAAGCTTTACGGCGGTGACCGCGAAAACCGCATCCGCCAGGAAGTGGTCTTGGGCATCGGCGGCGTAAAAGCCCTTAAAGCCATGGGCTTAAACCCCACCGTGTATCACATCAACGAAGGGCACAGCGCCTTTCTGCTTATCCAGCGCATTATTGACATCATGCAGGAACGCAAGATTGATTTCAACCAGGCGCGCGAAATGGTGTGGGCTTCTTCCGTATTTACCACGCACACCCCGGTAATTGCCGGCAACGAACATTTTGACCCCATGCTGGTGCGCAAATATATGGAATATTACGCACAGCAAATGGGCATTACGTGGGACGAATTTTTGGCCCTGGGCAAAGAGAAAAACGACTCCGCCACCTTCTGCATGACGGTGCTGGCCCTGCGCCTGACCGCCTATGCCAACGGCGTGGCCAAACTGCACGGCAAAGTAAGCCGCGAAATGTGGCACAACCTCTGGCCCACGCTGCCCATCAACGAAGTGCCCATCGGCAGCATCACCAACGGCGTACACAGCGCCTCTTGGGTATCGCACGAAATTAACGATTTGTACCGCCGCTATCTGTTAAACGGCAATACGATGGACGAAGTGGACCCGTCCGAAAAATCCATTTGGGATAAAGTGGACCAAATCCCCGATGAAGAACTCTGGAGCGTGCACCTGCAGCGCAAGCTGAAGCTGATCAACATGGCACGTGCACGCCTTAAACGCCAGCTCAAACGCCAAGGCTTTGACGTAATGACGGTGAACAAATCCAGCAAAGTGCTCAAACAGGACGTGCTGACCATCGGTTTTGCACGCCGCTTTGCCACGTATAAACGTGCCACCTTGCTGTTTAAAGATTTGGACCGCTTGGACAAAATCGTCAACAACCCGCTGCGCCCGGTGCAGTTTGTTTTTGCCGGCAAGGCGCACCCGGCCGATACGGCAGGCAAAGAGTTTATTAAAACCATTTACAACCTGACGCAAAACGACCCGCGCTTTAAAAACAAAATCGTATTCATGGAAGATTACAACATGAACGTGGCCCGCTATATGGTGCAGGGTGTGGATGTGTGGCTTAACAACCCCATTCGCCCTATGGAAGCCAGCGGCACCTCGGGCATGAAAGCAGCCGTGAACGGGGCTTTGATGCTTTCCATTTTGGACGGCTGGTGGGACGAAGTGGGTCCGTGTGATTTCGGTTGGTCTATCGGCGGGGCGGAAAAATATTCTTCCGACGCCGAACGCGACGCGGTGGAAGCCGAATCGCTCTACAACCTGCTGGAACAGGAAATTGCCCCTGCGTACTATGCCAAAAACGAAAAGGGCTTTTCGCCGACGTGGCTGGCACTTATGAAAAAATCCATTCACGAAATTGCCCCCGTCTTTAACACCAACCGCATGGTTAAAGAATATTACGAAAAGTTCTATATCGGCGCGCATAATTTCGGTCAGTTGCTGGCGCAAAACGACAACGCCGCCCAAGTGGCTGCCTGGCGCAAGAAAATTGCCGACAACTGGTTCCGCGTCAGCGTAAGCGACATTACGCCGCCTTTTGACAAAGCCATCTTGATGGGCGATAAAATTAATTTTAAAGCCCGTGTTTTCCTGGGTGCTTTAGCCCCTGAAGACATACAGGTGGAGCTGTACTTAGGCCAGCGCGGTGCCGCCGGGGATATTGAAAAAGAAGACGCCGTGGACATGATTTGCACCGGTAAAGACGGCGACGCCTATATCTACGAAGTGCAAATATCCCCCTACAACAGCGGAAGACAAGACTATGCCCTGCGCATTTTGCCCGCCAATGACAAAGTGCCCAATGTGCGTACGCCGTGCTTTATCCGCTGGGAAGAATAATCTAATCGTTGCAACAGCCAACAATAAGCCGGATTTTTATCCGGCTTATTGTTTGGGCAGGAGATGGTATGCTAAACATCGTGCTTATTAACCCCGAAATTCCGTTTAATACCGGCAATATCGGCCGCAGCTGCGTGGCCACCGGCACCCGTTTGCATTTGGTGGGCAAACTGGGGTTTAAAATTGCCTCCAAAGAAATACGCCGTTCTGGGCTGGACTATTGGCCCAACCTGGACTATAAACGCTATGAAACCTGGCAGGAATTTTTAGACGTCAACAAACCGCAGCGGGAGCAGTTGTTTTTCCTTTCCACCAAAGGCAAGCAAAACTATTGGGACGCCCAGTTTGCAGACGGCTGTTTTTTGTGTTTTGGGGCCGAGTCCTGCGGGCTGCCCAAAGAGTTTTATGAAATTTATAAAGACCGTCTTTTTACCATACCCATGACCGGACCGGTGCGTTCTTTAAACTTATCTTCTTCGGCCGCCATAACGCTTTTTGAAGCGTTG
>CALUQA010000003.1 GCA_944322775.1 uncultured Elusimicrobiales bacterium | reverse complement strand
AGTGATTGAAAAGAACTCCCTTAACGGACGCATCTTGCAGAAACAACTGCCCGTAGCGAAATAAGAGGTGAAGCAAAATGAGAATTAAATTTAGCGTTCCCAGACACGCCAGAAAGAAAAAACTTTTAAGAGCCGCCAGCGGTTACTACGGTGACAAATCCCGCCGTTTGCGCATGGCTACCCAGCAATTGGGTAAATCTTGGGTGCACTCCTATGTGGACCGCCGTGACAAAAAGCACACCTACCGCCAGTTGTGGATTACCCGCATCAACGCCGCGGTGCGCGAAGACGGCATCAGCTACTCCAAGTTTATCAACGGTTTGGCCAAAGCCGGCATCACGCTCAACCGCAAGATGCTCTCTGAAATGGCTATCAAAGACCCCGTGTCTTTCAAACAGTTGGTAGATGTAGCCAAGCAAGCCCAGGCTTAAGTTTTTAGTCTGCACAAAGCCGCCCCGCAAGGGCGGCTTTTTTGTTGTGCAAAGCCAAATTTACTAAAATAAAACAAGAGGTTTTCTATGCCCCAATATTTGGCTGATATCAAAGAAAAAGAATTTTTTATAGAAAAAGAAGAAGCCCGCCATGTAACGCTGGTGGCCCGCCACAAAGAAGGCGACGAAATCAACGTTTTTGACGGCAAGGGCAAGCAATATAAAGCCCGCATAGAGCGCGTGCAGAAAAACTTTGTGCGCGGGGTGCTTTTGCAGCCTATTGCGTTTAAAAAGTCCGACTTAGAGCTGGAACTTTGCTTTGCCCCCACCTCCCGCCAAACCTTTGAAGATGTATTGGATAAATGCACCCAGTTGGGGGTGGTTTCTTTTCAGCCTATCCGCACCCAGCGCAGTGAATACGATTTGCTTAAAAAGTGGGAAAATAAAGCCCCGCGCTGGCAGCAAATTATTCTTTCCGCCTGCAAACAATGCGACCGCGGGGACGTGCCCGTTTTAAAGGAACCGTTGGATTTTGGCCGCTGTGTGGCACAAGAGGGCAAGCCGTCCCTGCTGGCCTATGAAGCGGAAGAAAAACATACGCTTGCCTGGGGACTTGAAAAACTGGGGCACCCCTCTTCCTTGCGTGTTTATATCGGCCCTGCCGGCGGGTGGACGGACGAGGAAATTGTCATCGCTGCCCAATACGGCGTGTTGCCGGTTACGCTGGGGCCGCACATTTTGCGGGCTGAAACGGCATGCATAGCGGCGGGGGCAAAACTGTTATGAAATTTTTTCTAAAAACCTTTGGCTGCCGCGTTAACCAGGTGGAAAGCCAAGCCTTGTTTGAAGAGTTCCAACGGGCCGGCTGGAGCCAAACCCCGCATATGGAAGAAGCCGACCTGTGCCTGCTAAACACCTGCACCGTCACCCACCAGGCCGACAAAGACGTGGAAAAACTCATCCGCCAAATTTTGCGCCGCAACCCTGCCTCCCGCTTGGTGCTTACGGGTTGCTATGCCGCGGCCCACAAAGAACATATCCGCCAAACTTTCCCGCAGGCGGAAATTGTGGGTAAATACGATTTGGGCAAAACCCTTTTTAATAAAGAAGACGTATGCTGGACGGTGTCTGGCCATGAGGGGCACAGCCGCGCTTTTATCAAAATACAGGACGGCTGCGACTGTTTTTGCTCTTACTGTATTGTGCCTTTTGCCCGCAACGTCAAACGCTCTAAGCCGGCGGCCGATGTGCTTAAAGAAATAGAAACGCTGGCCCAAAAAGGCTTTGCCGAAATTGTGTTAACCGGCATTAATATAGGCAATTATCTTTGCCCGCAAACCGGCAAAGACTTGGCCGCCCTGTGCCAAGATATTGCCGCCCTGCCGGGGCATTTGCGGGTGAGGTTTTCCTCCATAGAACTGCAAACGGTGACGGACGGCATTATAGAGGCCATGGCCTCCCGCCCGGACCGCTTTTGCAACTATTTGCACTTGCCCTTGCAAAGCGGCTGTGACGAAGTGCTTAAAGCCATGAACCGCCACTACAATACGCAGCAGTATGCCGACAAAGTGGCTCTTTTGCGCCAAAAAGTGCCGGGCATATCCATTTTTGCCGATGTTATTGCCGGCTTCCCTACGGAAACGGAAGCCGATTTTGAAACGACCTACCACTTTATAGAAAGCCAAAAACTCTGCGGCTTGCATGTGTTTAGTTATTCCCCGCGTCCGCTGACCAAAGCCTCCGCCCTGCCGCAGCTGGGGCATGAGGTTATCAAAGCCCGTGCCAACCGCCTGCGCGAGCTGGACCATAAACTGCGCGCCGATTTTGCCGCGTCTTTGGTGGGCACGGAACAGGAAGTGTTTATAGAAGAACACGGCAAAGACGGGGTGCGCGGCGTGACGTCCAACTTTCAGCAAGTACTGCTGGAAAACGTTTCTACCCCCTTGCACGGTTTGGTACGAGCGCGCATTACTCGGGCCGAAGAAACCGTATGCTACGCAACGGTTATTGCGTAACTTCAAATCTTTATGAAAAATAAACCTGCCCTGCACAAAAACGGTGCCAAACAAAAGGACACCCGTTCCTTGCTGCTTGCTTTTTTGGCAGGCATTTTGTTGCTTATTATTGGGGCAGGTGCTTGGCTGGTGTCTTTTTTCTTTCCGGCAGAGGGAAATTTCTTTTCCATAGGTGTATTGCTGTTGGGAGCAACGGCTGCTTATGTCGCTGTTTCTTTTAGCCGGCCTCTGTTATGCCAAGCGGGCTGGAAAGCCACTTGGCCCATGCAGTTTTTTTGCTATGCTGTGGTGGTGGGAGTGCTTCTTAATCGTGGGCAAAGCGGCCTGCAAGGGGGCTTTTTCTTTGCATGGTGGGGGCTGTTTTTTGTATTGCTTCTACTGTGGTTTGTAAGGCTGCGTGCAAACAATAAGCGCCTTTAAGTAAAATACCGCGCCTGCACAAAAGAGGCGGCAACGTTGGAGCTGTTTTATATTATGCCAGCATAACGCCCTGTCTGCAGCTGCGTATATGGCTGAGGGCCTGTATTGGGGACAAACGCTTACAAAGGAGAAGCTAAAATGAAAAAACGGGGTTTTTCTTTGGTGGAAATGTTAGTGGTGGTATTGATTATAGGCATTTTAGCGGCTATTGCCGTGCCGGCGTATAAAAAAGCGGTGTTCCGTTCTTATTTGACGCAAGGCATGCCGCTTGCCCAGCATATAGCCGATGAAGCCGAAATTTTTTATATGGCAAACGGCCGTTGGCCCTATATAGAAGAATTAGGCATAGAAGAAAAAGAAACCCCGCATTACATCGTTGCCTGTGCCAATGGCAATGGGGAAGAAGGCGACAAATCCAATTGCGGGCTGGTGGCCGTTGCCGGCAAGGACTCTTATTACGGCGCCATCGTTACTATTTTCATCTCTAATTTGCCCGAAAAAGCATGGGACGAGGGCTCCGTCACGCAAAAATACAAACACATGTGTTATGCAGACCCCTATCAGCCGATTGCCGCTTTTACCAAATCCATATGTCTCAGCTTTGGCGGAAAGCCGATTTCCGATATCGCCTATGTATTCTAGCCCTGCTCGGCTAAAAATTGCTACTATATAAACAATGCTTGGGCCTAGAGCAGGTATATTATGCCTCAGGGTCGCTTGCGTGCTTTTATTTTGGTATAATATATATACTTAATTTGTTCTTGTGTCGTATGCACTAACAAGTTAGATTCTTTTTAGGCAAGAGTTAAACAAAATGGTAGCCCAAAAAAATCTTTGCGTGCTCATCCTGGCCGCCGGCAAAGGCACCCGGATGAAATCTTCCCTTCCCAAACCGCTGCACCGCGTGTGCGGCCTTCCCATGATTGCGCACAGCTTGCGCGCCGCCCAAAGCCTTAACCCGGGCGCTATTTGCGTGGTAGTCGGGCATGAAGCCCCCCGCGTGATGGAAGACATCAAACAAAATTTGCATGATTGGGGCATTACCGCGCCTATCGTTTTTGCCGAACAAAAAGAACTTAACGGTTCTGCCGGCGCCGTGCGTGCGGCTCTTCCGCTTTTAAACAAATTTCAGTCTATTATGGTTTTAAATGGGGACGCCCCCATGATTCTGCCCGCCACCCTGCAGCAAATGTATGCCGTGTTTGAAAATGAACAGGCCGGCGCTTTGGTGTTGGGCGTGAATGTTCCGGACCCCAAAGGCTACGGACGCATCTTGCGTGCGGCGGACGGCTCTTTTGAACGTATTGTGGAAGAGTCCGAAACGGACGAACGCACCCGCCGTATTGACGAAGTAAACGGCGGCATGTATGTGTTTAACGCCAAAGACTTGGTTTCTGCACTGGCGCTGCTTAAGCCGCAGGGTCCCAAAAAAGAATATTATTTGACCGATACCCTTTCCGCCATTAAAGATTTTCAGGCCCCGGTGCTGGTGTTCAACCTGCCCGACTATACACAGGCCTTGGGCGTCAACAGCCAGGTGGATTTGGCCAAAGCCGAAGACATTATGCGCGCCCGCATTGCCAAACGCCTGATGGACAATGGCGTGCGCCTGGTGCGCCCCAATGAGGTGTATATAGACGAAGGGGTGGAAATCGGCCAAGACACCATCATTTGCCCGGGCTGCTATTTAAAGGGCAAAACCGTCATCGGCAAAAATTGCCGTTTGGACGGTTCGGTGTTTATCACCGATTCCGTAGTGGGCGATAACGTTTTTATTAAACTGGGCACCTATATAGAAAAAAGCGTGATAGAACATGACTGCGAAGTGGGCCCCTATGCCCACCTGCGCCCAAACAGCACGCTGAAAACCAAAGTCAAAGTGGGCAACTTTTGCGAGATTAAAAACTCCGTCATTGGGGAAGGCTCCAAAGTTAACCATTTGACCTACATTGGCGATACCGATATGGGACAAGGGGTTAATATCGGTGCAGGCACCATTACCTGCAACTATGACGGGCAGAAAAAACACCGCACCGTCATCGGGGACCACTGCTTTGTGGGCTCCAACGTCAATTTTGTAGCACCCGTAGAAATTAAACCGTACAGTAAAATCGGCGCGGGCTCCACAATCACCAAAGAAGTGCCGGAAGGCTCTTTGGCCATTGCGCGTGCGCGCCAGGTTGTTCTGGAAAACAAAGGTGTAAAAAAACATGACTAAAACCGTAAACGGAGATTTGCGCATTTTCTCCGGCAATTCCAACCCTGCCCTGGCCCAAAAAATAGCGGGTCATTTAAATATGGATTTGGGCAAAATCCGCGTAGAACGCTTCGCCGACGGAGAAATTGACGTACAGATTTTGGAATCCGTCCGCGCGCACGACTGCTATTTAATCCAAAGCACCTGCCCCCCCGTCAACGAAAATTTGATGGAACTGCTGATTATGGTAGATGCCTTTAAACGCGCCAGCGCGGGCAAAATTACGGTAGTCATTCCGTATTTTGGCTATGCGCGCGCCGACCGCAAGGCTGCCGCCCGCGTGCCCATTACGGCCAAGCTGGCCAGCAACCTGATTACCAAAGCCGGTGCCGACCGCATTATGACGCTGGACCTGCACGCCGGGCAAATACAGGGGTTCTTTGATATTCCGGTGGACCACCTGCGCGCCCGCAGCGTGTTTTTGGATTATTTTAAAGATTTTGACCGCAAAGACCTGGTCGTCATTTCGCCGGACGTGGGCGGCGTGGAACGCGCCCGCAAGTTTGCCGCACGTATGGACGCGGGTTTGGTCATTATTGATAAACGCCGGCCCAAAGCCAATGAGGCCGTGGTTTACAACGTTATCGGTGACGTAAAAGACAAAGTAGCCATTATTTTTGACGACATTGTGGATACCGCCGGCACTTTGACCACCGTAGCCGCAAAAATTAAAGAACACGGCGCCAAAGAAGTGTATGCCGCGTGCTCGCACGGGTTGCTTTCGCGCAATGCCGTAGACAAAATTAACAAATCAGCTATCAAAAAACTAATCATTACGGACTCGCTGCCCATTCGCGATTTAGGACCGAAGGTGGAAGTGCTCTCGGTATCCTATATCCTGGCAGACGCTATACGGCGCAACCATGACGGGCGCTCTATCAGCGATATGTTTAATTAATTAGTTTTTTATAAATTAAGGAGTGAATGTAACATGGAAGAACTCAACATCACCGCAGCCGTAAGAACCGGCGAAGGTGTCAAAGGGGCCCTGAGCAAAATCCGGGCCGAAAAGAAAGTCCCGGCCGTTATCTACGGCGGACATAAAGACCCCGTGAGCATCACGGTCAGCCTAAAAGATTTGGAAAAAATCATCAAGGCCGGTAAAAACACCATCGTGGAAATCAACTTGCCCGAAGGCAAAGAACAGGTGCTGGTCAAAGAAATCCAGTACCACGTGGTGACCGACTTGCCCATTCATGCTGATTTCCAGCGTGTGTCCTTGAAAGACAAAATGGACGTGGTCGTGCCCGTTAAACTGGTGGGTGAATCCCCGGACGAAAAAGCCTACGGCGCTATTGTGGAACACATCTTGCGCGAACTGGAAGTGCGCGCTTTGGTCACCAAGATTCCGCATGAAATTGAAGTCGATATGACCCCGATGACCAGCAACACCGGTATCGTGGCCGGCGACATCAAACTGCCCGAAGGCGTTGAACTGCTGACCGACCCGCAGGCGCCGGTGGTGCACTTGGCTATCCCGAAAGAAGAAGAAACCCCCGCTCCTGCCGCGGCTGCTGCCCCGGCCGAACCGGAAAGCTCTTCTACCAAGGGCAAAAAAGACGAAGACGGCAACCTGACCAAGAATGCCGCCCCCGCCAAAGAAGCCGACAAAAAATAAAGCGGGTTAAGGTAAATTGGACTGCTTTCTCATTGCCGGACTTGGAAATCCGGGTGCGCAGTATCAGCAAACGCGGCATAATGCCGGGTTTATGGTGCTGGATGCATACGCCGCCAAACACGGCGCAGATTTCCAGTCCTGGCAAAATTTGGGAGAGTATGCCAGAATATCGGTTGGCGGAAAGGACGTTTTTTTGGCCAAACCGATGACCTATATGAATCTATCGGGCCAGATGGTGTGCAGTCTGGCCCGTTTCTACAAAATTCCCACCATAAACTGGCTGGTCTGTTTTGATGACATGTCTTTAAACTTGGGCGATATTCGCCTGCGTCCCCACGGTTCTGCCGGCGGGCAAAAAGGCATGAAAAACATTATTGAACTTTCCGGCACGGATAAAATTGCCCGCCTGCGCGTGGGCATTGGCCCCAAGCCGGAGCGGTTTAACGCGGCCGATTTTGTGCTTTCCCGTTTTGGCAAAGACCAAATGCCCGTTTTGCAAACGGCTGTTGAAAAAGCCGCTGACGCGCTGGACGTTTTTTTAACCGACGGGCTTGAAAAAGCCATGAACCGCTTTAACTGATTTTATATTGCTTTGTCTGCATAAAAAACCCGCCAAAAGGCGGGTTTTATTTATATAAGGTTGTGGCTTGCCAAGCAAGCAATTACTTTTCTGCAGAGGACTTGTCGAGTTTTACGTGCCACAAATATTCGGTATTGCCATGGGTGCCTTTTATCGGGCTTTCCATCAGGCCCAAGGACTGGCCGCCGTATTTTTCTTTTAGGTTTTCTTCAAAGAAAGTTTGCACCAGGTGTATGGCTTCTTGGCGGTTCTCTTCCGTCTTTACAATGCCGTGCGGCACCTGCTTGGGCGTCAGCTCAAACTGAGGCTTAATTAAAAATACAATTTCCGCCTGCGGCGCCATCACTTTAAACAGCGGCTCCATAATCATCTTCAATGAAATGAAAGACACGTCAACCGCGGCAAACTGCGGGGCGTGTTCAAACAAATCGGCCGTCATATAGCGGGCATTGGTTTCAGGCTTAAAATGGAAATTTTTATAGCGCAGCATTTCGCTGGCCAGCTGGCCTTTGCCTACGTCCACGCCATATACTTCGCTGGCGCCGGCCTGCAGCATGCAGTCGCTAAATCCGCCGGTGGCCACGCCAATGTCCACACACACTTTGCCTTGCACGGATATATTCCACGCTTTTAATGCGCCGGCCAGCTTCAGTCCGCCGCGCGACACATACGGGCAGGATTTTTCTTTCAGCGTAATTACGTCCTCGGGCAAAATGCTGCGGTCGGCTCGGGTGTCTATTTGGCCGTTGACCATCACTTCCCCGGCCATAATGGAAGCCTGCGCGCGGGTGCGGCTGGGGAACACCCCCCGCTCCACCAGGGCCATGTCTAAACGTAATTTTTTATTCGCCATCGGTTGTATCCGTTTCGTCTGCGTTGCCTTCGGGTGCGTCAAAAGGCTCCGTCAACAGTGCTGCGCCCTTTTTCTTTAAGGCGGTCACTTTAAATTTTACTTCCTGCAGTTTTTGCGTCATCTCTTTGGAAAGGGCAATGCCCTCTTCAAACAATTTAACCGACGCGTCCAAATCCGTCTGTTCTTCTTCCAGTTTGGCTACAATTTCTTCCAGGCGGCTCAGTTGTGCTTCAAAACTTTTTTTCATTTGACCTCCGCATGTATCATGCCGTCTTTAACCTGCACATAAATCATTTCTTGTTCCTTGGTTTGCCCCACGCGGGAAATAATCTGCCCCTCGGCGTTGCGCGTAATGCTGTAGCCGCGGCCCAGCACGGCAAAAGGGCTTAAAGCGTTTAGTTTTTGGCTTAACAGCTCCAGGCGGGTTTCGGCCAGGGACAGGCGTTTTTCAAAGGAGTCTTCCAGCCGCAGGGTCAGTTCGTCCACCTGTTGCTCTTTGTCTTGCGTCAGCAGTTCGGGCTGTTTAAAAATGCGGTTGTTTACCGCCAGCTCCACGCGGGCTTTGGCCCGTTCATAAAACAGGCTTACGGCCTGAAAAAGGCGCTTTTGCAATTGGGCAATATGTTCTTTTACGCCGTCTGCATTTTGCACCACCAGCTCCGCTGCGGCGGAAGGAGTGGGCGCGCGCAGGTCGGCCACAAAATCGGCTATGGTAAAGTCCACCTCGTGCCCCACGCAGGAAATGACGGGTATTTTGCTTTCATAAATGGCGCGGGCCACGGGCTCTTCGTTAAACGCCCACAGATCTTCCATACTGCCGCCGCCGCGCCCCACCAAAAGCACGTCCGGCGCGGGTTTAAGACGGTTCAAATCGGCAATAGCTTGGGCAATTTGCCCGGCGGCTTCTTCCCCCTGCACCAAAGCGGGCGCCAGCACCACTTCCAAGTTGGGGCTTCTGCGGCGCAGCACGGAAAGGATATCGCGTATGGCCGCCCCGGTGGGGGACGTTACCACCCCGATACGCGTGGGAAAAGCGGGAATGGGGCGTTTGTGACTTTCGTCAAACAGGCCTTCGGCCTGCAGTTTCTTTTTAAGTTTTTCAAACTCCAAAAACAGATTGCCTTTATGCAGGGCTTCCACATTTTTGACCACAATTTGGTATTTGCCCTGTTTGGCATAGCAGGACAGATCCCCAAAAACGCGCACTTGCATGCCTTCCTGCAAGTCCAGCCCGTTTTTGCGTGCGTCCCATTTAAACATCACGGCCGCCAGCAGGGCCTCACGGTCTTTTAAATTAAAATACAGGTGCCCGCTGGCCGCTTCGCGCAGTTGGCCCACTTCCCCTTCCACAAACACGCCGCGGAACACGCCTTCCATCATTTGTTTGATGGCCATCGTGATGGCGGTAACGGTAAAAACTTGTCC
>CALUQA010000002.1 GCA_944322775.1 uncultured Elusimicrobiales bacterium | reverse complement strand
AGTGCATGTTGGCCTTTAGCAGCGTTTCTGCTGCATTTAGATATGGCCGAAGTGTACCGTGCCCTATGGCCAACAGGCTGGGCATGGGCTAGCACGGTTAATTTGCAGGAAGTCCCTATGTATTGGCAGGAATGGCTGCTTTTGCCTTGGGAAAGATTGCATTATTTTTTACCGCAGTATTCCGTCGATGCACGCTTATGGTTAGGTCTATTGTCTGCCGTCACCTTGCTGGCAGACTATGTTTTACGCAAAGCAAAAACGACTTGGCGAAACAACAACCTGTTTTGGGCAGTATTTTTTTTAGCAACTTACGCCGGCTGGCTTTTCACTACAAGAGAAAATAACTCTTCCGTTATTTTGGAATTTGCCTCTATAATACTGTTGGCTCGGCTATTATTGACATATTTAAAACCTATATCTGCCCATGTGTTTATGTGGGGCATATTCCTGTTGCTTTTTTGCCAGCCGCCGCTGGACACAGCCCGCCAAGGAATAGAAAAACAAAATTTTTATTTTCATACTGTCCCCAGCATATCACAAAATGCCTTTATGGTAACAGCAGGCCCCGTAGCGGGCTTAATTCCTTTTTTCCCCCAAAAACCCGTCCAGACGGCTCAAATATGGCTAGACCACCAAGATTATCCTGTGCAAAGTCAACGTAAACTGAGCCGTTTTAATGACAGGCCCGCCGGCTATTACACGCACCATTTTGATCCACAAATCCAACAGGCGCTTGCCGCGCATCAGGGACCTGTTTATCTGTTGGCACCCACAACCGACTTATGGCAAGAAGAGAATGTATGGAAAAAATATCATCTAAAGGCACCCGCAAATGCCACCGCATGTTTGCCTTTATTTAACAATAACAATAGAACGGCTCAAAAAGGCTTTATACTTTGCCCTTTGAAAAAGACCTTGCCCCATAATAATGATTAGTGGGCATTATTTAGCGGGATATATTTGCCTTGTTTTTTCAGCGTTTGAATTTTACGTTTTAAACGGCGGGCGTATTTTTTGCTTATATACGCGATCTGCTCTTGCATCCATTCTTCATTGGCGTCCACATTAAAAAAGGGGATCACAACATCGGCCCCCGCCTGCAAGGCTCTGTTCATACGCCATGCTACCCCTTCAGAAACAGCGCCAGAGGCAGCTTCCATATTAAGAGCATCTGTTATAATAATGCCTTCAAACGCCAATTCCTGGCGGGCAAGGCGATAATATGCAGGAGAATACGCAGATACATTTTTTTTATCCAAAGCTGGGTACAAGGCATGTGCTGTCATTAAAAAAGGCCATTTGTTTGCCTGCGCAAAAGAAGGCAACAACCGTGCCCGTATTTCTGGCAGCGTAAGAGAAACTTGCTGGGCTGTTTCATGCGGATCGGTAGAGCTGGCTACACCTAAAAAATGCTTATAACAAGGGGTCACCCCTCCGTCAGCAAGCCCTTGGGCATACAAATCGGCCAGTTTTTTGGCAATTGTAGGGTCATCGGAAAAATAACGGCTTCGGGTATATGTATCCGCCCCCGCTGCCGCCTCCGCTAACGGAGCAAACGCTACATCTATGCTCAGTTCTTTTAATTTTTTACCCGTCTGCAGACCATATTCATACACTTTTTGTTCTGCCGCGGGCATATCCTTCTGAGCCAACTTCCCGAAATAAGCAGGAGCGGGAGCTTTGAAAGAGGAATCAAAATATTTAATACGATTTACCAAGCCGCCTTCCTGATCTATAAAAAAAACAAAATCTTTTCGCTGTAATACATCTTCTAATTCTTTACGCAAAGCACATGGGTTCATATTGGTGCGTGCCGGAATACCTAACAAAAATCCGTAAGGATTAGCCTTTTTTAAAAAAGTCTTGTCTTTCTCCGTCAAAGGATAGTGGTTTATTAACAGCAATACGGGGGCCACAGGCCTAGGGGTATTACCATACCAAAAAATCGCTCCCCCAAGCAAAATTGCCAGCACCCCAATTTGGCACAGTTTTTTAAGATTAAACCCCGATTTCAGCCAATCTTCTAGCCACACAGCCCACTTACTCTTTCCCATAATATGATTATATAAATTCGTCTATTTACTTGTTTGAAACCCTTGCTAAAATATAATTTAATACAATAAAGGAGGCATCTTCATGAAAAATGGTTTTACTTTAATTGAACTTTTGGTCGTTGTGTTAATTATTGGCATTCTGTCTGCCATTGCTTTGCCTCAATATGAAAGAACCGTATTTAAAGCCCGCACGGCAGAGGCATGGAGCAGTTTGGGTTCTTTGTTGCCCGCCGCGGAGGAGTTTTGCTTGGTCAATGACGGATCCACTAGGCTCGTCTTGACGGATTTAGCCGTAAATGTAGAAAGTGACAATTTTTCTTTTTTTGCCATGGAAAACAATAATGGTGGCGCTCCGACCTGTCAGCAATTTAAAGATGGCGAAGGCGAATTGGTGGCCGCTTATACTAAAGGCGGTGCCTACTATAACCCCATCTTTACATTGAACAGAGACGGAAGAAGACGTTGCGGCGCAAAAGATGACGACGGCACAAGCAAGTGCAAAAGCCTGGGGTTTCAAAATGGGGGAACCCGCTGTCTTTCTGGTGCGCATACTTGCTATACGGAATGATTTCCAATGTTTTAAGAACCCGGCCAACGGCCGGGTTTTTTATGTTATTATTTCCTTCATATTTCTTTTTGTTCTATTTATATTTTGTACTAACCAAAAAACATGGTTTAACCTCTTTTTATTTTTGTTTATAATAGAACCATACCCTGCAGCATTTGGGGTTTAAGGAGCGAACATGAAAAAACGCATTTTTTGTCTGTTTTGTGCAGCTGCCCTGCTGCTGGCGCAAACGCCGGGCGCTTGGGCCTGCACCGGCATTGCTTTTGCAGCCCAGGACGGCAGCAAACTGCAGGCACGCACCATTGAATGGGGCGGATACGATTTAAACAGCCGCCTGATTGTGCTGCCGCAAGGGCAAAAAAAGATCGGAAGAGCACACGTCTGA
>CALUQA010000001.1 GCA_944322775.1 uncultured Elusimicrobiales bacterium | reverse complement strand
CACGTGATTTTTCATGTACTATTCATGACGCAAAACATACGGTGTAAAATTCAGCCGAACAGTCCTTTTTTTGTATGTAACATGCTTTTGTTGAAACGGAAAAATATTTTATAATAAGCTCGGAGGGTACTATGACAGAAATAGAATTTAATGAAAAAGCGCGTGAAACGCTGCAGCTGCTGTCCAAAGGAGTGTTTTTAACTACGGCGGCGGAAGACAAGGTAAACACCATGTCCATCGGTTGGGGATATTTGGGTTGGGCCTGGAAAAAACCCATTTTTGGCGTTATGGTGCGCCACAGCCGCTTTACCCATGAGCTGCTTGAAAAAAATGCCCAATTTACCGTCACGGTTCCCACAGTGGATATGAGTAAAGAGATGGCTTTTTGCGGCACCAAATCCGGCCGGGATACCGACAAGATAAAAGCTTGCGGTTTTGAGTTGTTGCCCGGCAAAACGGTCAGCGTGCCGGTGCTTAACTGCAAAGGCTACCAGTATGAATGCCGTGTGCTGTGCAAAACGGAAATGACGGAAGATTGCATGCCGGAAGAAGCAAAGAAACTGTGGTACGGCCCGCAAGCCGGCGGCGATTTGCACACGTTTTATTTTGGCGAGATAACTGCCTGCTATCTGATTTAATAAAAAACCGCCTTTTAAAAGGCGGTTTTTTTATGTTATTTTTCGGGGATTTCGATATCCAGTACGGGGTGATCTTTCCAGCCGGTTTTGTCAAAATGCCACCATTCGGTGCGCGTGTAGGTAAAGCCGGCCTGCGTCATAATTTTTTTTAGGATTTCCCGGTTTTTGAGGGGTGTTTCCGGCAAGTCGTAATTATCCATATGCGCCTGCGGGGTGAAACTGTCAAACTCCGTGGGCATGGGCAAGGGGTTGCCTTCAAAGTCACACGGGGTTAAATCCACCGCCATGCCGCGGTTGTGGCGGGAGCCTTTGGCCGGCGGTGCCACATAACTGGGGTTTGGCACGGTTTGCCACAGTTTGCGCTGGGCCGAAAGCGGACGGTAACAATCCCACAGGCAAAAGGTAAAGGGTTCGTCCAGTTTGGCTGCGGCCTGGGCGGCACGCACCAAGGCTTGGGCTGCGTCTTTGTGTAAAAAGCAGCGCGGACTTTTATAAATGACTTTGCCGGTAAAATTGTTGGGGGTGGCGTAGCGAATGTCCAAAAAGAACTTCACCCCGGGCAGCGTCATTACGTCCACCAGACCTGCTTCCTGCAAGGTGGTTGGTTTAAAAGTGGGGGATTCTTGTGCATGCAGTGCCAAGAAGGCGCAACTGGCACAAATGATAAATATAAGTGTTTTTTTCATATTCACAGTATATAAATTTATTAGGCCCAAATAGGCCTATTTTATGCCTTAAATTAGGCCTTTTGGCCCACGACAAAGCCACAATATGAAAGCTATACTAAAAAAGGAGCATCTATCTTAGTGAGGGCTTATGAAAAAAATCATTGCCTCTTTGTTGGTAGCTTGTTTGTTGTGCCCGCCCGCTTTGCTTTCCCAAAGCCTGGCTGCCGTGCCTTCTTCTCATCAAACGGAAGCCGAAAAGTTAGATTGGATGATTCATCCCTGTGATGATTTTAGGGCTCATTTGTTGTCCCTTCGCCTTGACGGAGCCCTGCAACGAAAAGATGCTTCTTTTTATAAAGAATTGCTGGATACCCAAAATGCTTTTCTTATCCAGCGTATGGCCCGCTGCCCACAAAAAGATGATTGGTTTGACTCTTTAGCCCAAAACCTGCAGGCCGGCATGATGACGGCCCCCGATGTATTATCTTTAATTTATGCTGCCAAAGAGGTTATTGCGTCTGCCCCACAGTGCCGCAATAACGAATGCACTCGCCCTGCCTTGGCCGCCGCCCTGTTGACGTTTGCTGGGGCCGCCGTGCAAAAACAGGGGCCCTTTGGGTTTTCGGCTGCCGAACAAAAGAAAATTTCTTCTGCCGCTTTGGGGGCAACCAAAACCATAGAAATGGTCTTGCCGCAGGATTTGGGCGGCGTGCAAGCCAAGGCCTTTATGGTGCGCCCGTTCCTGTCGGCATTATATGTATGGCGCGGGTATGGGGTGCTTGCCACGGCGGTAAAAGGGATTATTACGCAAAGCCAGCAAAAATCGTTTGGCAATTATGCACGTAATGTGTATGACACCAAACGGTACGTGCTGGAAGAAGCCGCCATGGAAGTGTTGGCTTCCGCCGGGGAACAAGCCAAAAACGATTTGTTGGATTATGCCTCAAGGGCTATACTAAAACCTCTGCCGTGCGTGCAGCCATTGCCCTGTCTTATTATTCTTTACCTCCTCTTTACGAAAAAACCATTCACGATAACGTAAAAAAATATTATTGCCAAGGCTTGACCAAAGACCCGACATTGGACAAACGGTTAAAAACCGAGCTGGCCTATGCCTATGGCAAAGGGACGTCTCCTTCTTATATTACCGCCCCCGGCGATACAAGCTGTTTGGTGGTGGTGCCCTATGGGGAAGACCCCCGTCTGGTAAGCCGCAAGCAAGTCAACCAGTTTATGGCGTTTTTAGGGGAAACGTTGCTGTGGTATACAGGAATAGAACTGATTTCTTTTGGCGTGCGGGCCCTGCGTGTAAACCAGGTAATTAGAGGCGCCGGCAAACTCCGTCAAGGGGCCTTAACAACACAATCGCAAAATTTATATCGTTCCGGCCAAGCCACCAGAAAAATGGAACAGGCATTGTCTTCTGTTTCCGCTGCCAAAAACACAGGCAATGTAACAGATGATGTCCTGCGGGCCGTACAGTCGTCTTCTGGTAAATTTGAAAATAAAGTTATTGTAAGAAAAGGCAGCCAGATGACCGCCCCGCTTAAAGAAGAGTTGGAACAAGTGGGCGGTGCCAAATTATATCAACAGGTAGAAAGATCTTTAGGGGTCAAGCCCGAGATAACGCCTTCCCAAGTAAAAAAAGGCACTAAAAACCTGGCCAAAAAACATAAAAAAGCCGCTGCCGCGCGTCCGCAGGGACAAGCCCCGGCAGCCACGGCTTCTCCGCAGGCGTCAGCTGCAGCAGCAGCGGCCCGTAACGAAACGGCTGCCCTGCTTAATCAAAACAGCGAAACGCTGCTGCATTATTTGCGCGATGCTTACGGCTTGGAGTTAACCCGCCTGCGCAGTGTGCGCACCTTGTTGGCCCGTGCCGAAACGTTAAGTGACGGCGGCGCGTTGAAACAAGCCGTGTTTACCCGCATAGAAAATTTGTTGGCCAGCAAGCCGGAAATTATTAAAAGTTATTATCGGGCCACGGGCGGACGTATGGCTAAACCCAATATCCGTTTGCGTTATTTAGGCAATGAACAGACGGTTACCGCTAAAACGTTTAACCCGAAATTGATGACGTTGGTGTTGGAAGAACATATCCAGCCCGGGAACTTGCTGATGAAAGGCTATCTTTCGCAAATGTCTCAGCGGGTGAATGGGGCCAGTTTTCCGTTCCGTTTGGATACCAAGGGGACGGCGTCCATTATGGTCCTTCCTAAAGCGCGCACTAAAGATATCTCTCGTTTATATAGACAGCTGCTTAACTGTTCCAAACAGGAGCCGTGCCGTTTTGTGTTGGACCACGGGGAAACGCTGATGTTGTATGCCCCCGACGAACAAATATGGTTGCGCGTGGGCAAGCATGAAGTGTCCAATAAATTCCATCTGCATTTAAATACCAAAACTACCCTTCGCCTTAAAGAAGGCGTAGCCAAAGGGCAGGAAACCGTTATTTTAAATTATCCGGTTCCTATCCAAGGAGCGGAAAAGGTATTCCGCTCTACGGCGAAATTAAAGGGACGGGAAGCCTATGTGGCGGCCCAGCGCACCGCCGTGGCGGAAGAAAATTACCAGCTGTTTGTGATACAAGCGCTGGAGGATTTACTTCGTTCCGGGGTGGCTGTCCCTCTTTAATCTGGGTCTTTTTAACCCTTGTTTGTGGGTCTAAATACCCTTGTGTCTTTTGGGGTTTTCTTTATACTATAAAGTAACAGGGTAAGCATTTTCTACACAAGGAGAACCTATGAAAAAGAGCATCATTTGTTTGTTGGCGTTGGCCTTGCCGGTGTGTGTTTTTGCCCAGCAAGATGGCCAAACTTCTAAAAACGCCATGAAAGAGTTGGACCGCCAAATTAAACAGCAAATGACGGTAGGCATGCATAATGCGGCCACCCAAGAGCTGCTTCGTTTGCTTAAATCGCCTGCGGCCAAAAAAACGCGTAATTTGGAAAAACATGTCCGCCGCTTGGTGGAAGCCGGGGCTAACGTAAACGGACAAGATAAAGACGGCAACACGGTTTTTACGCTGGCCTTGCGCACCGGGGACGCCGGCACGGTTAAATTTTTGGTTCGCAAAGGCATTACTTTTGCCAACATGTCCTGCAAAGGGTTGGCGGGGGACTACTTGGTGGCTTTGGCTCAGAAAAATTTGTGCAAAGACGGCTACGCCCACAAAGGAGCTGCTTACTTTGACAGCGACGTGGAATTGGCCAAATTTTTCCGCAGCCGTAATGAAAAATTTTCCCAGCCCAGCATGCGTGCCTTGGCGGAAGCTGTGTCTTCCGGCAATTGGCCGTTAGCTGAATATTATGTGCAGTGGTTTGGCGCAAATATTACCGATAACACCGGCAATACGGCTTTGCATGTGTTGGCTGAACGTAACGATTTGGCCGGCATTCAGTTCCTTTTGGAAAAAGGCGCCAATCCCACCGCAAAAGACGACAAAGGAACGGTTCCTGCGGCGATGGCTTCTTCCAGCAATGCCAAAGATATGTTGCTTAAAGCCTCGGCCAAATGGCAGCAGAATTTTCCGCTTCATCGCGCGGTAAGAAAAAATGACGTAAAAACGGCCAGCGCTTTGGTGGCTGCCGGTGCGGACGTGAACGAAGGTCTTTCTTCCGATGGGCGCACCCCGCTGATTGACGCGGCCCGCTTTAACAAAAAAGAAGCCGTGGATTTCTTGCTTGAAAACGGCGCGGACGTAAACAAAGCCTCTTATCAGGGCTATACCCCGCTGCATTGGACGGTGTTGCAGAGCGACGGCAAACTGTCCATGGTCAAACGCCTGGTGGAAGCCGGCGCCGATATAAACGCGGTGGACAGCTATGGCAATACGCCTTTCTTCTATGCCGTCAAATACGAACGGCAGGCCATGACGGAGTATTTGCTTAAGAAAGGGGCCAATCCCAGCATTGAAAACAAAAAAGGCGAAACTGCCGGCGGGATTTTGGCTCAAAGAGCGGCGGAAGAAGCGCAACAACAGTTGTGGGACAGCCGCTACAGATAAGTATTCGTTTTTTAAAACCCGCCCCGCATGTGGGCGGGTTTTTTGTGGAAAAGTAACCGTTGGCAAGACAAAATCAGGTACAATATAAATATGACTGCGCAAGAACAAAATTTTCACAGCGGTTTTGCCGTTTTGGCCGGTTTGCCCAATGCGGGTAAATCCACGCTGCTTAATGCGTTGGCGGGGGGGCTGCTTTCCCCGGTGACGGACAAACCGCAAACCACGCGCCAAAACATTTTGGCCATTATTGAAGGCCCCCACTATCAGGTGGTGTTTGTGGACACGCCGGGCTTTTTGCACCCGCATTATAAATTGCAGCAAACCATGGCCGCTTGTGTGGACCGTGCCGTGGGGGAAGACGCCGACTTGGTGCTTTTGCTTATAGACGCTTCCGCGCCGGATTTGCCGGCCCATCAGGATTTGTTTGAAAAAATTGCGCATGTCTTTTGCCCGGTATATTTGGTGTTTAGCAAAACCGATTTGGTAAAAGATAAATCTTCCGTGGAAGAATTGGAAAAAGAAGTCCGCCAAAAACTGCCCAATATCAGCAAAGTGTTTAAAGTATGTGCCCCGCGCGCCGAAGGGGTGGAAGAACTAAAACAAGCCGTGGCCGCAGTCATGCCGCAAAGCCCGGCCTACTTTCCGCCCGGCCAATGGACCGACCGCTGGGAGCGCTTTTACGCGGCGGAGTTTATACGCGAGCAAATTTTTAAGCTCTATCAAAAAGAAATTCCTTACAGCACGCAAGTGGAAATAGAAAAATTTACCGAAGATCTGGGCAACAAAAACTATATCCGCGCCATTATTCACGTGGAGCGGGAAAGCCAAAAGCCCATTATCATCGGCAAAGGCGGCAGCGCCATTGCCAAGCTGCGCCAAGCTGCGCAAAAACGCATTGCCGAGTTTTTGGGCCGTCCCTACCGCTTGGAATTGCAGGTGGTGGTCAGCCCCAACTGGCGCAACGACCCCAAATTTTTGGAAAAGTTCGGCTATTTGGAAAAATAAAAAATCCCCGCTTTACGGCGGGGTTTTTTATGGGCTTTTCTTGCCGGCACTATGGGCAGACCCGTGCGGCGGGCGGTTTTTCGGGCGCGGCAGATAAATTTGCTATTATATAACCATGACGAAGAAAGAAGGCATTTTGGTCGTGTGCAGCAACCGCAAAGCCTATCACGATTATTTTATTTTGGAAACGTTTGAAGCCGGCCTTGCCTTGTTGGGGCCGGAAGTAAAATCCGTGCGGCAAAAAGAAGTCAGCCTGGAGGGGGCTTTTGTGCGGGCGGAAAACGGCCAGGCCGAAATTTTAAACATGTACGTCAAGCCGTATAAATTTAATTCTCTTTCCGAGCCGGACCCCACGCGCCCGCGCCGCTTGCTTTTAAACCGGCGGGAAATACGCAAATTGCAGGCCGCGGCCGAAATAAAGGGACAAACCCTGGTGCCGCTTGAAATTTATTTTAAGCGGGGCTGGGCCAAAGTAAAAGTGGCCTTGGCCAAAGGCAAACATCTTTACGACAAGCGCGAAAGTTTAAAGAAAAAAGATTTAAACCGAGAAAAGGAAAAAGGGTTTAAAAATTCCATTCGCTTTTAAACAAAAGGAGAACGCCCCATGGAAAAGTGCATTGCCACGCAGCAAGACGTATCGGATTTGCTGGACCAATTGGCCCGGCAAATTGTGCAAAAATATCCGGACAATAAAGCCTACTGCCTGGTGGGCATAAAAACGCGCGGGGCGCATATTGCCAAACGCTTGCAGCAGCGCATTGAAAAACTGACCGGGGCCCCGGTGGCGCTGGGAGAACTGGACATTTCTTTTTATCGGGACGATTTGACCCTGGTAGCGCAAGACCCGCTTTTAAAAAGCACTTCTTTGGGCGCGGATATTGACGGCAAAGTGGCCATTCTGGCCGACGACGTGCTTTATTCGGGGCGCACCGTTTTGTGCGCGCTGAATGCGTTGCATAAATTCGGCCGTGCCGGCAAGGTGGAGGGTTTG